>JAFTRF010000301.1 GCA_017462405.1 Clostridia bacterium
GACCGTGACCAAGAACGACTCCACCCTGTCCAAGGGCATCACGCAGGTGACACAGAAAGGTGCCAAGGGAGAAAAGACCATCGTCACCCGTGTGACGAAAATCAATGGCAAGGTCATCAGCCGACAGCAGATTTCCAGCACCGTGACCAAGGCGGCTGTCAGCAAGATCATCCGGGTGGGTACCAGAAAACCCGGCAAGGCACCGTATTACGGGCTGGATGAGCTGATTCTGAAGCAGCAGAAATACGTGGGTACCGGTCCGGTGCCCGGCACTACCAAATGGCGCGCTTCGGTCAACAGCAGTACCAACACCATCACCGACCAGTTCGGCAACACGGTCAGATATGTGAAAAAGATGACCGGCTCCTGCACCGCATATTATACCAAGGGTGAAATCACCTCCAAGGGCTATCCCTGCCAGTACGGCATCGTGGCGGTGGATCCCAGAGAGATTCCCTACGGCACCCGGATGTTCATCTGTTCACCGGACGGCTCGTTTGTGTACGGCTATTGCGTGGCAGGCGATACCGGCGGATTCATCTACAACAGCAAGACGCTGGTAGACCTGCGGTACAACAGCCGGGCCCAGTGCTGGGACTTTTTCGGCCGCCGCAATATGTGCGTATACATTCTGGAATGACGATCAATCCCCCATTGGGCTAAATCACCAATGGGGGATTTTTCCGTTACCGCATTTTTATGAAAGAAATTCTGCAAAAGCGGTAGAAAAAACGCGGATAATATGTTATACTGAAAGCAAGAACACCGTGTGAAAAAGTAAAGGAGTAGAAACATGAATTCGAACAGCTTCTTCAGCCTCGAAAATCGCGTGGCACCCATGGGCCTTCTGGTAATGGAAGGCGCGCAGGAATGGGGACGTAAAATTGACCAGCATCTGGTGAACTGGGCTCGCGAAAGCGGCATGGATGTGGACACCTTCATGATTGAGAACGAGTGTCCCCGTTTCGCTTCCGGCGACGGCAAGGGCCTGATCAAGTCCACGGTCCGCGGCATGGACCTGTACATTCTGGTGGACGTCGGCAACTACAGCATTAAATATAACTATTTCGGTACCAAGAATTCCATGTCGCCCGACGACCACTTCCAGGATCTGAAGCGTCTGATCCAGGCGGTCAGCGGCAAGGCACACCGCATCAACATCGTGATGCCGCTGCTGTACGGCGGCCGTCAGCATCGCCGCAGCTACCGCGAGTCGCTGGACTGCGCATTTGCACTGCAGGAACTGCGCGCGATGGGCGTGGAGAACCTGATCACCGTGGATGCACATGATCCCCGCGTGCAGAACGCCGTTCCGCTGATGGGCTTCGACAACCTGATGCCGCATTATCAGGTGCTGAAGAAGATGTTCAGCGATTTCCCGGACATGAAGACCGACAAGGAACACTTTATGATCATCAGCCCCGACGAGGGCGCACTGAACCGCAATATGTTCTATGCGTCTGTGCTGGGCGTGGACATGGGTATGTTCTACAAGCGCCGTGACTACTCCCGCATCGTCAACGGCCGCAACCCCATCGTTGCACACGAGTACATGGGCTCCTCCGTGGAGGGTAAGGTGGTATTCACCGCCGACGACATCATCTCCTCCGGTGAATCCATGCTGGATCTGGCTTACAGCCTGAAGCAGCGCAAGGCAAAGAAGTTCTTTGCCTATGCGACCTACTCCATCTTCACCAACGGTCTGGAGAAGTTCGACAAGGCCTACGAGGAAGGCATCATCGACGGCATCTTCGGCTCCAACCTGACCTACGTCATGCCGGAGCTGCGTGACCGTCCCTGGTTCCACGAGGTGGATGCATCCAAGTACCTCTCCTACTATGTGTCCGCACTGAACCACGACGTATCCGTGACCAAGCTGATCGACTCCCACGACAAGATCGAAGCCCTGCTGCAGGAGCGCAAGGCCATGGAAGCCGGCAAGTAATTTCCCTTTCTGATGCAAAATCCGCCGCAAGCATACATTTGCGGCGGATTTTTTGTATTTTCTTCAAAAATCATGGCTCCTTTTTTGCTGAAACGGGTTTTATATTGTGTAGGCACAAATATTAAGAAAGGACGTGAGCAGTATGACGCGCGCAAAAAAACGAAAATACATCATTGTCGCAGGTGTGCTGATACTGGCTGCACTGGCGGCGGCGTGGCTTCTCAATCGCACGACTTATACGGACTTCCGCAGGATGCAGTGCCGGCGAGTGGATCTGGAAGCGCTGGGCGTAACACCAGGAAAGGAAGACGGGCTGTACGGCACCGCCACATGGGTCGGGGAGGGATATGCCTGTACCGTGGAGCAAGGCGACAAAACCGGGGAATGCATTTCCATTCCCTATGTCAACTGGGAAATGTATGATCTGCACGCGGACACCAACGGCGGCTATGCGGCGGTCGGATTTTACGTGGCGGAGCGGACGGTGGTGGACGGCAAAATCTGCACCGGTAAATCGCCGTATCAATACAGCAACGTGATGTTGACGCTCATTCTGGGCGAGCAGGGCGGTGTCGAAGCCTGCTTCCCGGACGGCTGTGCGGTACAGGGATATGCAGCCATAGAGATTCAGACGATGGAACAGCTGGAGGTGTCGGTGCTGGAAAATGCCATGCATCGGACACCGGATGAGGTCGAAGCCGAACTGAAAAAAGCGTGGGGCGATCGGGATCTGGCCACGATCCATTGGGCACAAGCGATCAGCGTGCGTCTGCCGGAAAACCGGAACTGGAAAGATCCGGGGGTGCATCTCAGCGGCAAAGATCCGGAGGTGCAGGCCCGGTTCGGTATGAAGTGTTATACGGACTATGTGGACCGTCTGAAAACCGGTCAGAAGAAGTTCCCTCAGACGGCATACTTCAAAGTGACCTATGACGTGGAGAACACCGTCACCGGGGAGCGCACGACGCAGTCTACGGGCTGGATCAGCCAGAATTACACGGCGTACGGGTTGAACGATCCGAAGAATTAAAAAGGACGTGAGCAGTATGAAGTACACGCCAAAACGAAAATACATCCGCATCGCCGCAGGCGTGCTGGTGCTGGCCCTTATTGCGGGTATTGCGGTGCTGCTGTGCCGGGACAATCGCAAATACAGCAATTTCCGGACCGTACAATTTGAACCGATGGATATGGCGATACTGGGCGTCTATCCAACGAAAGACAATGGATTGAATGGTCACGCGATGTGGATCGGTGAGGGCTATACCTGCACGACGGAGCAGAACGGCAGCACCGGCGAGCGGGTATCGGTGCCGTATGTAGCGTGGTCATTCAGCAACATCCGTGGCTATGGTACCTGGTACATCAGTTTCAGCGTCGCGGAGCGGGTGGTGTCGGGCGAAGTGCGTACAGACGGTCCGTCGCCGTGGAAGTACAGCAACATCGAGATCACGCTGGTTGCCGGCAAACAGACCGACCTCCACGAAATCCATCCCGTCGGCCGGATTTTCAATGGTCATCACGCGGTCGAATACTACGAGGAGGTGCCGCTGGAGTTCTCTGCCACCGGCGGCCTGTGCTATTCAGAAAAGGAACTGGAGGAAGAATTGTCGGATGAACAAGAGAGAGTCCTCCGGATGAATACGACTGCATTCATGGTGGACCAGATGTTCGCCGTGCGGATACGCTTGCCGGAAAACAGAAGCTGGAAAAGCGCCGGGTATTATCTGAGCGGAAACGATCCCGACTGGGTGACGCACTTTGCACTGGATTGCGAGCCAAGGTTTTACAACCGCTTCGGGGAATCCGAGACGGAGTTTGCACAGACGGCGTACTTCAAAGTGACCTACGACGTCGAGAATACCGTCACCGGGGAACGCACCACGCACTCGACCGGCTGGATCAGCCGGGACTATATGGCCCGGATTGGCTGAGAAACCCCTCCACCATGTTCTGATGAACATGGCTTCAGACAAGGGGGCGTAGGGGCGGCAACCTGCCGCCCGGAATCTGTCACCCGGATGGGCATCTGGCAGAACGCAATATCCACGGGTTGTCAACCGCCCGGAATCTGTCACCTGGATGGACGTCTGACAAAAGCACAATATCCACGGGTTGGCAACCGCCCGGAATCTGTCACCCGGATGGGCGTCTGGCAGAACGCAATATCCACGGGTTGGCAACCGCCCGGAATCTGTCACCTGGATGGACGTCTGGCAAAAGCACAATATCCACGGGCGGCAGGTTGCCGCCCCTACCGGGGAATCTCAGCCGACGCATTGCCCCTCTCCGGAGCAGCGTCTCAGGACCTTTGGTGGACACGACCGTCCTCATCGCCGGAATGATATTGCTTGATGATGTTGTGAAAATATGTTAGCATACAGATGTGCAATATCATCATTCGGAGAGAGGGCAAAACATATGAAGAAAACACTGAAACTGCTGGTACTGCTGGTGCTGATCGCGGCGCTGTCCGTGCTGTCCACCTCCTGTGTGCTGATCGACCGGGTGCAGTGGACCTACACCAACTTCCAGTGCCGGGAGATGACTGATGCGGAAAAATCCGAATACGGCGTTTCGACGCTGGATTGGGCACCGTATATCTATACCTGCGATGTGGAGATCAGCGACAAGCTGGAACCGGCCAACGGTACGCAGAAAGGCACCTGCTATTTCATCCCCTATGTGGAGTGGGATTACAACCCGTATTATGCGGTCAACAATGAAGTGTATCCGCCGTTTGGCCACGTGGAGGGAAAGCTGAAAATCCGCGAAATGACCAAAATCGAAGGAACTGGCTACTACGGCAAGACACCGTTTGAACTGCGGAATGTGGAAATGACGTTTCTGACCGGCAATGATACCGTTCTGGATAAAAATACCGGCGATTTCTCCTACTTTGACGGCAGCGGACCGGCGGAAATGAACACGGATCATACCTCGGCATACGTTTTCTATACGGCCGGGCGCAAAGCTGCCTCCGAAGCCACGGCAAACGAGATGCGGGAAGCGATGCAGAAGAACCGGCTCAGTACGCTGCAGGATCTGCGCAAGCTGGACAGCCTGCGGATTACGGGCATGGCCTTCCGGATGAAAAACAACAACCAGCGGATGACCACCGACAAGGAAGCACAGGAGGCGCATTGGTTTGGTGCAAAAATACCGCTGAACTATGACCAGTGAGTCAAGCCTGACGGCGAGGAAAGCTTCAACATCCTCCTGCAGACCCGGTTTGACGTATACAACACGACCAGCCGGACATCCGAAGCATACTCCACGGGGTGGATCAAGGTCCCGTACGAACTGGACCTGAGCAAATACGAGAAATAAGTGCAAAAATAAAAATAGGGCACTGCAAAAGCTTGCAGTACCCTATTTTTTTGTGCGCAGATAACAATTACAACAGTAGGGGCGGCAACCTGCCGCCCGGAGGCTGTCGAAAAAGTCCATTACAAGACATGACGGTAAAATAATATACAAATGCGATGGCAGGTCTTTAGCCCTCTCCGTCAGCCCTACGGGCTGCCACCTCTCCCGAAGGGAGAGGCAAGGAGGCTTTTCAAAGTTTTAAGCCCGTTTCTTGGCTCTCCCTTCGGGGGACGATTCCCCCACGGTGTGGGGGAAATGTCACGCAGTGACAAAGGGGGACGGCCGCCGTAAGCGGCTGCTGAGCGTAGCGAAGCTGAGAGGGGAAGAAAGCGGCAACAGAAAGTCTTCATTTGTGCATCTTGACCATCGGCATATCGCATAAGACAGTTTTTCTACAGTCTGGGGGCGGCAACCTGCCGCCCGGAATCCACTACCCGGACGGATGTCTGGCAAGGGCACAATATCCACGGGCGGCAGATTGCCGCCCCTACCGAGGAAATCTCAGAAAAGTGCCCAAACATTCAGAATGGAACCTGTTTGCGCAAAGAATAATTACAAACAGTAATTATCGTCAATTATTCAACGCGCTGTAAATCTCACTTTTTTTGAATCCGGTGGCAGCAGCGGTGCGCTTGGCGGCTTCCGATGCAGACACGCCTTCTTCGTCCCGCAGCTTGCGGGCAGCCTCGATGGCCTCCTCCAGCGTCATCGTCTCGTCGGCCTCAGCGGCCTCCGGGGCACCTTCCACGATGACCACGAACTCACCCCGCGGTGCCGGATTGTCGCCTGCATAGCGCGCACAAGCCTCACCCAGCGTCGTGCGGATGACTTCCTCGTGGATTTTGGTCAGCTCCCGCACCAGTGCGACCCGGCGGTCCGCACCGAACGTCGCGGCGAGGTCGTCCAGCGTAGTGGTCAGCTTGTGGGGGGCTTCGTAGAAAATCATGGTGCGCTGTTCGTGTACCAGCGATGCCAGATGGGCGCGGCGGCTTTTCTTTGATACGGACAAAAAGCCCTCAAAGGTAAACCGTCCGGTGGGCAGTCCGCTGATGGCCAGCGCCGCGATCAGCGCCGACGGACCGGGCACGACCGTCACGGTGATGCCGCGCTCGGCGCACTGGGCGACCAGCAGTTCGCCGGGGTCTGAAATGCAGGGCATACCGGCGTCGGTGACGATGGCGCAGTTTTCGCCCGCCTCGATCCGGGCACAGATGGCATCGCCCCGGTCACGCTTGTTGTGTTCAAAATAGCTGACCATAGGCTTTTTGATGTCCAGATGGTTCAGCAGCTTCAGAGTGACCCGTGTGTCCTCGGCGGCGATGAAGTCGCAGCTTCGCAGCGCTTCTTCCGCTCTGGGAGACAGGTCGCTGAGATTACCGATGGGCGTACCCACCACGGTAAGAATCCCGGCCATAGCAGATGCTCCTTTGTGTATAAAATAATAGAAATATTACAAAATGGATTTTTGACCGCACGCAGTACGGTCGGCTTAAGAGATTTGTGATGCCTAAAAAGCCCTCTCCGCCTTGCTGCGCAGCGTTTTCGAATACAATGCGACCATACTCTTCCGGAGGGAGAGGCAAGGGGGGCTTTGCAAAGTTTTAGTCTGGTTTCTTGGCTCTCCCTTCGGGAGAGCTGGCAGCCCGCAGGGCTGACTGAGAGGGCTCACGGAAGTTGACCGCATTGCCCCTGACGGGATCAGCATACAAACAGGAGACGGATGAGTTTTACAGCGGCGCCTTGGCAATTTTACCGCCCGCACGGGGAAAATAACTACCAGATGATGCAAATCATCTGAGAAAAAATCAAATCCTCTTTTACAGCGGTGCTTTGGAAATTTTACCGCCCGCACGGGGAAAATAACTACCAGATGATGCAAATCATC
>JAFTRF010000302.1 GCA_017462405.1 Clostridia bacterium
GGTCCGGTCTGCGGCACACACCCTGCAGCTCCTGCGGCAAATCGCCCCGTCCGATCCGGCCCTGTTCCTGCAGGATGGGCGTCATCCGGTGCATGGCATCGCAGTTGGCTTCATAATTGCTCTGCCAGCACAGCAGACGCAGCGCACACCCCGCGCAGGTATCCTCGATTGCCCGCTCGTATACGCCGCCCATCGTGGGCGCACATTTCCGCAATAATGTCTGAGATACCTCCTCCACCGACTGCGATACGTGCGCGATGGACCGCGCGGCAAAATCCAGCCGCATGACCACCGACCGCCGCATATATTGTGGTGAGGCCTCGACCCGTTCATAAAACAGAAACTGAGCCGCCCGTTCTGTGTACCGTGCGGGAATCAGGACAAACAGCACCGCGGCCGCAACCGCCTCGTAAAACAGCCCGTCCGGCACTGCCGGAACCATCAGCACCAGAATACCTGCCGTCAGCGGCATGGTCATGGCCGTCAGCAGACGTCCCGTCGGTGCAAAGCACCCGGCCACCAGTCCGATGGCACTCATACCGATGAAGCTGAGTCCTTCTGCCCCGGCCGACAACGCGAAAATACCGCCCAGAATCGTTCCTGCCACACAACCGCCGGTGAACTGCTTTTTCTGCGCACACGCCAGCACGATCAGCATTGCCGCCGTGCCGCCCGGCGACAATCCATGCCAGCGCAATCCGGTCAATGCCGCCAGCCCGCAGCCGGCCAGCAGCACCGTACACCGGCGTACCACCGCACTGCGATGCCAATCCTCCGGCCCCGTTACTTCGGCCGTTCGGGCAAAAAACCATGTACCGCCACCGGCCAGCATACTCTGGCAGATTCCAGCCCACAGCACGCCGTCCTCCGTGAGGACCGACCGGATCAGGAGTTCTGTCAGCAGTACTGCACCGGCAGCACACCCCGGCGCAAACAATGGATGCGCCGTCAGGCTTTTCCATTCACTGAGCATCCAGCGCACACTGCCCACCAACAGCACCGCGCACGCAGCCGGAGCCCCGCCGAATCCCTGCAGTAAAGCGCCCAACAAAGCACCTGCCGCACCGGCAGCCAATCCGTTCAGTGGCACTGCCGCCGCCCATGCCGCCGCAAAGGGCCGGTATTGTCCCAGCACCGGTGTCTGTGCCAGCAGCACCCCCACCACAAAAAGCGTGGCCGTCCGGAGTGCACCGGGCATGGCCTGTGTCAACGGCTCTGTCAGCCGACGCAGGACCATTTCCGCCGACCTTTTTTCATTCATATTCGTTCACAACCCTTTCTCGTCCCTGATTTTTCTTCATTATAACGGGCATCCCCTGAAACTTCTGTCGTTTATTGGAGCGCATGGGCCGCACAGAATGTTTTTTTGTATCAGTCGTCCGCTTTTTGTAAAAACTTCTGCCACAGGTGTTGAAATCTGCCCGCAAAAGATTTATAATGATTGTAACTGACCGTCCGCACCGGCGGTCATGATTTCTGCCGCCGCCCCCATTCGGGCGGGGTTTCTGAAAGGATTGTTTTTTAATGGATTCCAACAAGACGTTTTATATTACCACGCCGATTTATTATCCCTCCGGCAACCCTCACATCGGCCACTGCTACACGACCGTGGCCTGCGACTCCATCGCCCGCTACAAGCGCAAGCAGGGGTACAAGGTCATGTTCCTGACCGGTACCGATGAGCACGGTCAGAAGATCGAGCAGAAGGCCGCCGACAAGGGCGTTTCGCCGCAGGCTTATGTCGATGAGATCGTTGCTGTGTTCAAGAACCTGTGGAAATACATGAACATCAGCTACGACCGCTACATCCGCACGACCGATGATTATCACGTCGAAGCCGTACAGAAGATCTTCAAAGAACTGTACGACCGCGGTTACATTTACAAGAGCGAATATCAGGGCAAATACTGCACGCCCTGTGAAAGTTTCTGGACCGAATCCCAGCTGGTGGACGGCAAGTGCCCCGATTGTGGCCGCGATGTCAAGGATGCCAAGGAAGAGGCTTATTTCTTCCGTCTGTCCCAGTTTGCGGATCGTCTGGAGGATCTGCTGCTGAACACCGATTACCTCCGTCCCAAGACCCGCGCTGTGGAGCTGGTCAACAACTTTATCAAGGCCGGTCTGGAAGACCTGTGCGTATCCCGTACCTCCTTCAAGTGGGGCATACCGGTCACGTTTGACCCCAACCACGTCGTTTATGTGTGGATCGATGCACTGAACAACTACATCACCGCACTGGGCTATGCCAATAATAAGTACAACGACTTCGACGAGTTCTGGCCCGCCGACGTTCACATGGTCGCCAAGGACATCATGCGCTTCCATGCCATCATCTGGCCTGCCATCCTGATGGCGCTGGAGCTGCCGCTGCCCAAGCATCTGGCCGTACACGGCTGGATCACCTTCAACGGCAAGAAGATGTCCAAGTCCCTCGGCAACATCGTCGATCCGCTGGTGCTGGGCGAGCGTTACGGCGCCGACGCCATCCGCTACCACATCCTGCGCGAAATGGCCCTGGGTGCGGACAGTTCCTTCTCCAACGAGATCATGATCAGCCGCATCAACTCCGACCTGGCCAACGACTTCGGCAACCTCGTGTCCCGCACCGTGGCCATGGTCATCAAGTATTTCGGCGGCACGCTGCCCACTGACCGCGTTTCCACCGAACAGGACGAAGAGTTCATCTCCATGATCACCGGTCTGCGCGAAAAGGTGGATCACTACATGGACGAAACGCAGTTGAGCAATGCGCTGGCTGAAATCTTCAAGGTCGTATCCCGCGCCAATAAGTACATCGACGAAACCACCCCGTGGACGCTGGCCAAGGATGAAGCCAACCGCGCCCGTCTGGCCACCGTCATGTACAATCTGCTGGAGTCCATCCGTGTGACCGCCTGCCTGCTGGAAAGCTTCATGCCCACCACCATGCCTGAAGCCCTGGAGCAGATCGGTGCCTCTGCCGCGGACTGCACCTACGACAAGTGGAATCAGTTCGGCGTACTGCCCGCCAATGTAACCGTGAAGAAGGGCCGCATCCTGTTCGCCCGTATCGACATGGACAAGGAAATCGCTGCGCTGAACCAGATGATCACCGATCAGCAGGAAGCTGCCAAGAAGGCTGCCGGTGCCGATGCCGTGACCGAGGAAAAGGAAGCCGAGCCTGAGATGCCGCAGATCGCATTCGACGATTTCATGAAGTGCGAACTGCGTGTCGCCAAGGTGCTGACCTGCGAGCCGGTAAAGCGCGCCAAGAAGCTGCTGAAGCTGACGCTGGACGACGGCAAGGGCGAGCGCACCATTGCGTCCGGTATTGCCAAGTTCTACAAGCCGGATCAGCTGATCGGCCACAACGTGGTGGTCGTCGCCAACCTGAAGCCCGCTGTGCTGTGCGGTGTGGAAAGCTGCGGTATGCTGCTGGCCTCCGATATGCCCGACGGTTCTGTCAAGGTGCTGTTTGCCGATGACCTGCCGGTCGGCGGCCGTCTGCGCTGATTCTATTTGATACTACAATAAGCAAAGCCCCCGAAATTCGATTTTACTCGAATTTCGGGGGCTTTAGCATGTCGAAAAACTATCTAAACTATCTTATGAGACGTACCGATGGTCAAGATGCACAAGTGAAAATTTTCTGCTTCCGCTGGCTTCGCCCTCTCAGCTTCGCTACACTCAGCAGCTCTCCCAGAGGGAGAGGTGGCAGCCCGTAGGGCTGACGGAGAGGGCTAACGTCTGCGGCGAATTTGTGCACTATTCTGTCGTTATATTTTACAATGGGCTTTTATGCTTTATTCTGCTTTTATATTGCATCGAAGCCCGCAAACCACGCTTCAATTTCTGCCCGTGTCGCTTTTACACTGCCCTGAATCATTTCAGGGCGACCACCGCCGCGTCCGTTCAGCGCACGGTTGAAGTTTTTAGCTTCATTGCGCAGATTCACCGTCCGGCTGCCCAGAATATACTTGTAGCCGTCGTTCTCGTTGCCGCTGAACACGCCACAGACTTTTCCACATTTCGTCATGCCGATGTTGACAATTTCCCGGAGCGTGTCCGGCTCACCGTCCTCAAAAATGCACAGATTTCCGTCCGTTTCCGGCAGATTCTGCGCCTTGGCATGGGCCAGCTCCTTTTTCAGCTGGGCCACAAGGTATTTTTCCTGCTGATACTGCTGATAAAATTGCTCCGCGACCTCTGCCGTTTCATGCTGTTTTGCCGAAAACAGTGCTGAAATCTGCTGAATGTTGCGGTACTTCACGTTGTAATCCGTCAGCGCATCGCGTCCGCATTTCAGGTGAATACGCATTCCTCCGCGGAAACGCATGGCCTCCAGAATTTTGATCAGTCCCACCTCGCCGGTGCGCATGACGTGGGGCACACAGCAGGCGCACACATCCATGTCGCCGATATGCACCAGCCGCACGTTCTCCGTCAATTCCAGCTTGCTGCGGTAGGTCAGTCCGGGAAGTTCCTCCGGCGCGGGGTATGTCACCCATACCGGCATATTGGCAAACACAACCTCGTTTGCCCGGCGCTCGATCTCCATCAGCTGTTCGCGGGTCAGTTCGCCATCCAGATCCATCGTCACATCTTCCGGCCCCAGATGAAAGCCCACATTTTCCATACCGAACAGATTGTGTGCAATGCCGCACACGATATGTTCCCCGGTGTGATTCTGCAAGTGCCGGAACCGGCGGTCCCAGTCCAGTTCGCCGTGTACCGCTGCACCTGCTTCAAAAGGCCGGTCCGTATAATGAAAAATCCCGTCCGCAGTACGCTGGACATCCGTAACCTTCGCCTCGTTGAGCGTACCGATGTCCGAAAGCTGGCCGCCGCCCTCCGGGCAGAATGCCGTCCGGTCCAGTGCCACTGCCCAGCCTGTTCCGCAAGGCATACAGGCCGTAACAACCGCATCGAAACTGCGGAGATGGCTGTCGCTGTCATATAACAAAATCGTATTCATTGCATATCTCCCATAAAGCCGCTGTCTGCCAGCGAAAAATAGTCTCCGTCCGCTACGATCACATGGTCGATCAGCTGGGCATCGCAGTTGTGCAAAGCCTCCGCGATCACCTGCGTGGTCGTCAGATCCTCCTTCGACGGCATCGCAATGCCGCTGGGATGATTATGCGCCACGATCACCCGCCCGCACTTGTAAGTCAGGCACAACGACACCAGCTTCCGCAGATCCATATCTGCGGAATTGAGGGCGCCGTTGGTGATGATATCGCAATACTGAATGCGTCCCTTGGCATTCAGCAGCAGTGCCACGACTACCTCATGATCGTATCCGCTGAGCCGTGCTGCCAAAAAATCACAGGCTTGCTCCGTAGAAGTGATACAGTTGTTCTCCGGTCGCTTCAGATCCGTCATATACAGACGGCACAAAGACGGAATCATGTGCAAAAAGCAGGCGGCTGTTTTACCGATGCCTTCAACCTGACACAGTTCCTCTTCCGGCGCCTCCAGAATGGCCGCCAGCGAATGGTATTTTTCTACCAGCCGATGGGCAATTTCATTGGTATCCCGCCGTGGAATCACATAAAAGAGTACCAGTTCCAGTACATTGTGCAATTCAAAGGCATCCAACCCTTCCCGGCGATACCGCTGACGCAAACGTTCCCGATGTCCGTCGTGCAGCATTTATTTCTCCCCTTTGATTGTTTCTTCCCCGCCCCTCGCCTTATTGTAGCACAGTTGTTTCCGTTTGAAAATGACATTTTGCAAAAAAATGAAACTTAACGGAACATCCGGGAGTTTTTCCGCCGCAAAGCCTCCGCAAGAATCCGCTCATCTGCCGTACTCGTCTCCCATCTGCTCGGTACGGCACTCATACAGTCCGGTCTGCATTGGGTCGGCCTGCAGTGCATACTTCATGTACAGCACCACCGGTACCGCCGACCATCCGTGGCATAGGCTGCCAGCGTTGTTGAATGCAACGGCACCGTCGGCCGTTTCCCAGAAGGTGGTTGCACCGTGGGCAATCATATCGCCCCATTTTTCGGCAACCTCGGCGAATACCTGCCGTCCATATCGGGGCAGGTCGGTCAGCAACGCTTCATATTTATAGATGCTGTGGCTCAGGGTCACGGGAATCAGGCTGCCCTCCGCCAGCCGCGCCAGCACCCCGGCCCGATGTGCCTCCGGCACCGCACCGGCATATACCAGCAGTGCATTGGTCAGCTCGCAGTAATGGTGCAGCACACCATCGTCCCGGTAGGAGCCGTACACCCGTGCGGATGTATCAAAAAACACCCGGTGTACCGTCGCCGCAAGCCGTACACGACTCTGTTCGTAGCGTGCCGCTTCTTCGTGCTGACCAACAGCTGCGCACATTTCTTCCATACCGCGAAGCATCATCAGCACGAAACCGCACAGCACCGCATCCTGTTCATGATGGTGCGGCTGTTTGCCGGGCACACGTCCCTGCAGTCCTTCCTGCCATTCGTAGAAGTTCCATGCCTGTTCATCCACGATGCCGCTGAGTACGCCATCATCATCCATGCGACGCAGAAATTCCTCCGCGATCCGGCGCGCCGTAGGCAGCATCTCGCGGATGAACGCTGTATCGCCGCTGAACTGCAGATATTCCCACAGTTGTACCGGAAAAATGGCCGAAAAGCTGGGGATCATCGACGTTGACCCTGCCGGAGAGCAGATGCACAGGAAATTATCCGGCCGGATGGAATGTGCCATCAGCCGCAGCGCTGCTTTGGGAAATGCGCGGTCTGCAAACGCATAATAACCGCACAGCATCTGATTGCGCGAATCCATGGTGTATTGCGACTGCTCGCGCCACGGGCAGTCTTCGTAATGTTCATGCATACACATCCGCAGCGTCCGGATGGCCGTATCGTAAATGCGTTCGTGCATCGCATCGGCACAGCGGAAACGCAGAATGGATGCCTGCGGATACCACACCGGCACCGCACCGGCATAATACAGCGTACATTCCGGTGTATACAGATGCACCTGCAGATAACGGAATCCACACCGCAGCAAGGGATTTTCAAAAACATTTTTGCCCGGATGCGCCCGGTATTTCACCGCAAAATTCCGCCGTCCGACCTCGGTACGCACCCGCAGGTCCTCCAGATGCTCGCCCCAGCCGATGAACACGTCACACGCTTCGGCCACCTCCACTTCCAGACGGAGATGCCCCGTCTGTTCTGCACCTGCATCCAGAATCACAAATACACCGTCGCTGCCCTCCGCCGCCTGCAGACACAGACCGGCCGCATCCGGCAATTTCCGGGCACGGTACGGCACTGCAAAGCGAAGCGCTGCCCGGTGCATGCGCAGGGCCGGTGTTCCCTCCTGCACCGTATCCACAAAACTGCCCCGGCCGAGGAGCGTCATTTGCATCGGCGCACCGGTATTCAATTTTGCAGCGGGCCGCTTACCGCAAGGCATCGGCTTGCGCACTTCCTGTGCCGTCGTCCACGGAGCCGGGCGCTGCATGGCATCATAATGAAAGCCCGCACCCAGCTGCGGCGTGATCCGTTCCACCGCTTCGCCCTGTGCAAAATGTGTGTCCGGCCGCACCTGTGTCTGTGCGGAAGATGCCGCTACGCACACACCGTCCCGTTCGATTTCAAAAATCGCGCCGGGCAATGCCTTGCAATAGGTAAAGCTGTCCGCACCGGGGTGCCAGACCGTGATGTTCAGCCGGTTTTGTCCCGGACGCACCTGCGCCGTGATATCCAGCTCGTCGTAAAATTTCAGGTCTTCGTAGTCACCGTACTGCCCGAAAGACACGAGCCCGTCGTTGATGTGCAAAGCATAATTTCCGTCCACACTGATGCGCAGGAGGTATTTCCCCGCCGTCGTGCCGTCAAAATCCAGCTGAAATTCTGCGTATGTATTGGGGCCGTCCTCTGCCATCCAGACCCACTTTCCCCATGCAAAGCCTTCCATGTTCATTCCTCCATTACAACACCGGCACCCGCAGTATCCCGGATGAACACTGCGGGTGCCGGACGATCTTATTCCAGATACAGCGGAATTCCCTCCGCCACGGCCGCACCGTTGGCACCGCATACCGTCAGCCGTCCGACTTCCACGCTTTTTCCGGGCGTATAGCCGTCCAGCGCCGCCTGCAAGCCCTCGTAGTAGACCGCCGACACCGTGTACGCTGTCCCGAACAGCCCGGTCGTGCCGTTATTCAGCATCCGCTCACCGGTTATCAGCCGGACATCCTGCTTTACGACCAGCTTGCTGCCCTCCGGCAAAGCCCGCGATACACCGGCGGTCTGTGCCGCTGTCAGCGCTGTATTTGCTTCCGCCAACCGTATGCCTGCGCTCTGGTCGGCAGCCTTGGCACCGACCTGCACCAATGCCGCCATTTGCTGCAGACACACCTCTGCACCCTTGCCGTTGTCGTAAGGCACACCGCCCATGACCGCCGTCAGCCGTACACCACCGGCCGTCGTGTAGCTGCACACCATTGTGTAACCGTTGCGGTCGATGCCGGTCATGGTATTATCAATGGAGGCCACCGTACCGCTGTTGGCAAACAGCACCCGCAGGCCGCTGATCAAGTCGTTGTCCTGCACGACCTTCCATCCGTTTACAGTATGCACGTTGGTTGCATCCATCACCGCCGACTCCATGGCCGTGATGCGCCGGTAATCCGCATTCCGCTGCGCATAGGCTTCCATCCGCGCCAGATCCGTCACAGTAGTGAAGTGTGTGGTACTGGTAATGCCGCTCGGATTGATAAAACGGGTGTTCGTACATCCCAATCCTGCACTGCGGGCCGTCATGGTATTGACAAAATTCAGATAATTGTGGTTGTCCGCAATGACGTTGGCCACATCGGCACAGGAACCCAGCAGCATGGCCGCCAGACCGTTCTCCATCGAGATTTTCTCCTCTTTGGTCAGGCCCAGCCGGATGCTGCCTGTGCCCAACAGATTCACCGCAAACGGTGTTCCCTGCAGCATATCCGAAACAGATGCTTTTTCCAGCGCGATGGCCGCCGTCATGATCATCGTGGTGCCGCCGGGGTAAATCACCGTGTTTCCGTTTTTCTCCATCACCACAGCACCGCTGAGGCGATCAATGACCGCATACGTTCCGGCCGTGATGTCGGACAATGTCCCGACCGGCCGTGTCTCCGGCAGCGGGCGTGGAATGTACGTCAGATTTCCGGGCAACCCCTCGTCCTGCGGTCCGGAGGAAACACCGGGCATATCGCTGTCCGCCGGGTCTGTGTCTCCGTTCAGGAACGGCAGCTTACCCTGCAGACCCGCTGCCGTTGCAATGGCGGCGACAATCAGCAGCAGCGCTACGACTGTCAGCACCGCCTTTCCCTTTTTCTTTTTGCGTCCGCCATAGCCATAACCATAGCCTCCGGACCGGTAGGAATATCTCATATACAAGCATCCTTTCTGCTTTTGGTACATCTTCCGTTTTATAGGGTATCATCTTGAGGAGTGGATGTCAAGCCACGCTCCGGGAATTTCATTTTTTATTCCCGACCGTTTCCGCCAAACTATTTGGAATTCGTAATATTTTTATGAATGAATGGTAAAATTCCGGATTATTGCATTGCGAAACCGGAAAAAATTCGGTACAATATCCATATAGTTCCCGCGCCGTTTTCCGGTGCGGATGGAGGTCATCAACATGAACATCGAAAAAGGGACGGTCTGCCCCCTCTGTGGCAAACCATTGACCGAAAATGACGACATCGTCGTTTGTCCGGACTGCGGCACCCCGCATCACCGTGCCTGCTGGAAAGCGCACGGTCAATGTGGCTGTCCGGAACATCATACCACGGCACACGAAACGTGCAGCGAGCCTGCCGCACCGGAAACTTCGGAGATCCCGGAAATTCCGGAAGTGCAGAAGCCAGAAGTACAGGTCTGCTTTTATTGCCGGACCGACAACGACCCCGATGCCCGTTTCTGCCATCACTGCGGTCATCCGCTGTCGCCTGCACCGGACATGCCCGGTGTCCGTCTGATTTTTGATCCGTTGGGCGGTGTCAAGCCCGATGCGCAGATTGACGGCGTCTCCGCAAAGGACCTTGCCGATGTAGTTGGTCCCAGATCGTCGTATTACCTGCCCATTTTTCAACGGATCGCAAAGAAACAGCGTCCCCTGCCTTTGAATCTGTCCGCACTGTTTTTTGATATGCAGTGGCTGTTCATCCGTAAAATGTATCTTCCAGCCATCGGCATCACTTTGCTGGAACTGGCACTGGCTGCCCCTTCCATCTGGGGATTCGTTGTCACCTTCATTGCCGGAGAAGCACTGAATTTTAGCAGCAGCTTCTGGCTGCTGTACGATGCCTGCCGCTTTCTGAAATGGGTGCCACGGATTGCGCTTGCGTTGTTCGGCAATACATTGTACCAATCGCACTGCGTTGCCAAAGTACAGTCCTTGCGCCAAAAATACCCCGATGACGCCGAGTTCCGCACCAAAGCCCGCAGTCAGGGTGGCACATCCCGCTTTTTTACGATTGTCACCACCACGCTCACCGTGATGTATTTTATTTTCACGGCATGGACTACGTTCGCAACCTGAGGAGGAATCTGATATGGCATTTTATCGTAACCCCAATTGTCCCTATTGCGGCGAAGCGTTCACAGATACGGACGATGTTGTCTCCTGTCCGGAATGCGGCACCGCACACCACCGTGCCTGCGGGCAGGCACACGGCGAGTGTGCAATGATCAACCACCCCGGCCAGCCGGATTTCGGTCCCCCGGCCGCCGTTGCCGGACCGGCTGCCGCGCCCAAAGCAGAGCCGACCGCCGAAGAAAACCCCTGTCCCCGGTGCGGATACCGGAATCGGCCGGATGTCCGTTTCTGCAGCGGCTGCGGAATGCCGTTTGCCGCATCTGCCCACGATGACCAGCCGACCGTCGGCTTTGATCCTGCACAGTTTGACCCGTCCATCAATTTTTCAGCCAATTCCGATTTTGAGGACGTGCCGTCCATCGACATGACCCGTCTGGTGGACACGAACACGCTGTATTATCTGCCTGTATTCAGTCGTCTCCGCGCCGGACGCCGTGGCGGTCTGAACATTGCGGCGCTACTGTTTGGCGGCGGCTGGTTTCTGTACCGCAAACAGTATGCCCGCGGCATCTTCGTGCTGATCGTACAGTTTTTGCTTCGTGCATTGGAACTGTTCTGCTATTATACGCTGTACAACCCCATTTTCACGCAGATTATGAACGCCGCCGGTATCCCCCTGAATACCACGGTGCTGACGAATGAGCAGAATGCACTGCTGATGGCCCAGCTGGAAAAACTGACCAGCACCCAGCTGCTGTCGTTGGTCACGCCGACGTTGGTCGGGCTGATTTCGTTTATATTCCTGCTGGTGATTGCCTTCAAAGCCAACAACTGGTATTATCGTGACCTGCTGGACAAAGCCCGCCGCATCCGCAGCCAGCACGGCGCCGATTCGGACGCCACGCTGGTGGAAGAATCCCGTCAAGGCGGTGTCAGCCTGCCGCTGGGCGCCGCAGTATTTGTCGGCTTCAATCTGGTGATGACCATCGCAGATTTTGTGTGGATGTATCTGTCCACACCCAAATAATCCACTTCAAAGACGCTTACACGCCGCTGTATGCGTCTTTTTTTGTGGGCATAATTTTTTTGCAAAAACAAAACGCCACCCGCAATGCGGATGGCGTACTGGTGATCCATCGGGGATTCGAACCCCGGACACCCTGATTAAAAGTCAGGTGCTCTGCCGGCTGAGCTAATGAATCAAACCGCGCTGTATTCAGCCATATTATTGTAACAGATGTTTTTGCAATTGTCAAGCATTATTTTTATTATTTTTTTGAGATTTCCGAATCCGGCACATTTCACCGGAAAAATAAAAAAGATGTGCCGTTTCGTAAAACAGCACATCTTTGCTTGAAATCAGTTTTTCAGACTCTGCATGGGAGCCGGGATGCGGCCGCCGCGATTGATGAACGCTGCGGGCGAATTCGGGTTGACGGGCATGACCGGGCCGGTACCCAGCAGACCGCCGAAGTTCAGTTCCTCGCCCACCTTCTTGCCGATGGCGGGAATCAGGCGCACAGCGGTGGTCTTGGAGTTGACCATACCGATGGCAGCTTCGTCGGCAATGATGCCGGAAATGCTCTCAGCAGGCAGATCGCCGGGCACGACGATCATATCCAGACCCACGGAGCACACTGCGGTCATGGCTTCCAGCTTCTCAATGGTCAGCGCGCCGCTGCGGGCTGCGTCGATCATACCGGCATCTTCCGTTACCGGAATGAATGCGCCAGACAGACCGCCTACATGAGAAGAAGCCATTACGCCGCCCTTCTTCACGGCATCGTTCAGCAGGGCCAGCGTTGCGGTGGTACCGGGTGCGCCCACGGACTGCAGACCCATGGCCTCCAGAATGTGTGCCACCGAGTCACCCACGGCAGGGGTCGGAGCCAGCGACAGGTCCACAATACCAAACGGCACGTCCAGACGCTTGGATGCTTCGTATGCAATCAGCTGACCCACACGGGTAATCTTGAAGGCCGTTTTCTTGATGATGTCGGCCACTTCGGTAATGTTGCAGTTGCCTGCCTTCTGGATGGCGGCACTGACAACGCCAGGACCGGATACACCCACGTTGATGACGCTGTCCGGCTCGCCGGGGCCGTGGAATGCACCGGCCATGAAAGGATTGTCCTCCGGTGCGTTGCAGAATACCACCAGCTTGGCGGCGCCAATGCAGTTGCGGTCGGCGGTCTTTTCCGCCGCCTGCTTGACGATCCGACCCATCAGCTTGCAGGCGTCCAGATTGATGCCGGTCTTGGTCGAGCCGATGTTGACCGAGGAGCACACATGATCGGTCACGCTCAGTGCTTCGGGAATGCTCTCGATCAGTGCGCGGTCGCCGGGGCCAAAGCCCTTATGTACCAACGCAGAGTAACCGCCGATGAAGTTGACACCGGTCGTCTGTGCCGCACGCTCCAGTGCCTTGGCAAACAGCACGGGGCTGTCCTTGGGACAGGCAGCGGCAATCATAGCCATGGGCGTTACGGAAATACGCTTGTTCACGATCGGCACACCGTATTCCCGCTCCAGCTGTTCGCCGGTCTTTACCAGATTCTGCGCTTTATAGCAAATCTTGTCATACACCTTGGTGCAGGCCGCATTCACGTTGGGGTCGATGCAATCCAGCAGCGAAATACCCATCGTGATGGTGCGCACGTCCAGGTGTTCTTCCTGGATCATCATCAAGGTTTCCAGAATATCTTTCGCATTAATCATAATACTTATTTCCTCCGGAAGTTTTTCGCTCAGATGCGATGCATGGTATTGAAAATATCCTCATGCATGACCTGAATACGCAGGCCCTTGTCCTTACCCATTTTCTGCAGCCGGCCGGAAAAATCAGCCAGCAGCGCCGAACGGTCTGCCAGTTCCACCATCATGATCATCACGAACATATCCCGCAGGATCGACTGAGTCACATCGGTGATATTGACGCCGCACTCGGAACATACCGCAGAAACGCTTGCCAGAATGCCTACGCAATCCTTACCTACTACAGTTACAACAGCACGCATAAATAATGCCTCCGAACATAATGAATTCAGTTAATTATAGCACAGGCGTTCCCGCGGTTACAAGTCCATTTTTCATTTTTCCCGAAAACTTTTTGCCAAAAAAAGACCGCCCGATGCGCAATTTTTCGACATCGTGCGGTCCCTTGTGCAATTTTAGCCCTTTTCCGCCTTGAAGGCATACGCCTTGCCGGCTTCGATCTTCGTCTGGTCCACACCGGTCATTGCGTATGCGCCGTCGATGTAAAACGACCAGTACATCTTGTCCTTGTCGTAGTCGAGCGTTTCGCCGTTGACGGTCTTGACGTACAGACCATACGGACCGTCCTCACCGGCGATCAGCTTGACCTCCACCAGTGCTTCGCCCACGGTCGTTTTGTCCGTGTGTACCTCAAACACCGTCATCTCGCCCTCACGATTGTATACGGTGAAATCAAACACCGTGCTGCCCTGTCCGACCACCGTTTTTTCTACGGAGGACGTTTCGGAGGAGGAGGGCAATCCGGTCCCTTGGTTATTGCCGGTGCATCCCGCTGCAAACAGTGCCGTTACCGCAATCAGCACGCTGCACAGGAGAACCGACAGCGCTCTTTTGATACGCGTCATGTTCATGAGTCATTTCTCCTGACAAAATAAATTTCCCCACACCGGCACTCGCGGTGCATCCGGGGCTGTGCCGCGCAGGTCTTTCGACTTGGTGCATCGTTTCCGCCTTCTCGGTTGTACCCAATGGCATTTTCCCCGGCCTGCGGTAGGGTCGGGTCAGGAAACGACTTGTCTGCACCTTACGGCGACGGGCTCGTACCGGATTTTCACCGGTTTCCCTGCTTTCGGCTTTTTCATTATAGCACCGCAAACCGTTCTGCACAAGCATATCCCGGCAAAATATAAAATTTTTTCTGTCAAAACTGCTGTTTTCCCCATCGGAATATGCTATAATAAAATAAGATATGCAATGCTATTTTTCACAAATCATTTCACACAAAGGATGGGAATCACATGAACCGGACTTTGCTGACCGACAGCCATATGCACACCATCAATTCCCCCGACGGCCGTAATACCCCGAAGGAAATGGTGCAACGCGCCCGCATTCTGGGGCTGAAGCACATCACCATCACCGACCACTGCGAAGTGGATCAATATTTCACCCACGGCTATGTCCGCTCCGTACCCAAAGCCTACGCCGACGCCGACCGTCTGCGCCGCACCGTGGCCGATCCGGAGGTGCTGGTCGGCATCGAAATCGGACAGGCTACCACCAGCTTTGCCCTGTGCGACGGGCTGCTGGCGAAAAACAATTATGATTTCGTGCTGGCTTCGGTGCATCATCTGCCGAACACCATTGATTTTTACAAACTGGCCGCCGATTACCACGGGGCGGTCTTCCTGTTGAAGCGCTACTACGCCGAACTGCTCCGGGTCGTGGAATGGGGCAACTTCGATGTACTCGCCCACGTCACCTATCCCATGCGCGCCATTGAAAAGGGCCGCCACTTCACGATTCCCCGCACTTTGTATCAGCAGGAACTGGATCGGGTGCTCCGCGCCGCCATTGCCGCCGGAAAGGGCATCGAAGTCAACACACAGGGCGGTTATCTCATGCCCGATGTGGGTACGCTCATCCGGTTCCGCGAACTGGGTGGCCAATATGTCACCATCGGTTCCGACGCCCACAGCGCGGATGCACTTGGCGTTGGTCTGCAGGAGGGTCTGCAGCGCATCAAGGATGCCGGATTTGACAAGATCACCTACTACCGCCGCCGGAAACCGATACAGCTGCCGCTGGAATAATTCAGAAAGCGTTCCATACGACGAAGGAGGTCACCACCATGCCGATTTTTCCGCCTATTCCGCTCATCCGCATCCGTACGATTCTCAACAAGCTTCGCGAATGCGGAGCCACTTCCGCTGAAACGGCCTGCACCCTGCGTGAGGCCGGGGTCATCAACCCGGATGGTTTCAAGCGCATTACCGAGCAGCTGGTTGAACGAAATATCATCCATAAAACCACCGACGGGAAATATTATATTGGTTGATAAACTCCAATTTGGCGAACAGAATACACAGGACATAATGTGTCTACCTCGAAACCACGGCATTTCTCGCTTTGTGTCGTGGTTTTCTTGATGAACTAATGATATGATTTCCACGAAAGGAGAGGTGTGAATGAACCAACAAAAAATGGGTGAATTTCTGAAACACCTTCGTAAGGACAAAGGGTTGACCCAAGAACAACTGGCAGAACACTTCTATGTTTCCTCTCGAACTGTATCACGATGGGAAACTGGAAGCAATATGCCCGATGTGGAGATGCTCATTGAACTTGCCGACTTCTATGATGTAGATATTCGTGAAATCATTGATGGATAAAGGAAAAGCGAGAACATGGATAACTAAACCAAGGATACACTGAAAAAGGTCGCAGAATATGCCACCGAAGAAAGCAATAAGCGCAAAGAGAGATTACGCACCATGTTGGCAGGTTCTACCTGCTTGATGCTACTTAGTTATTTACTTTTTGGAAGCGAGCACAAAGGGCGACTCAACGGCATTATTTCCGAAGCAATTTGTGGTAATATTATGTCGTTTGTTATCGGTCTTTCCGTTGTTTCATTGGCATTGTATGCTCTGCACTGTTTGGATGCCTTTGATAAAATTGGTCAATGGAAAAAGAATCGCAAAGAAAACAAGCGTTAACCCCTGTTCGTCAAATTCCAATTTAATAAAAGAGGTACTGCTATGATTCTGTATCGTCCGGTAGGAAAAGCCGAATATGAACTGATCGCTCAATCGAACTTTACTGCATATCCTCCCAGATTGCCTGAACAGCCTATTTTTTATCCTGTTCTTCATGAACGCTATGCCAGAGAAATCGCAGAAAAGTGGAATCGTCGATACCCGGACTCGCAGTATACTGGTTACGTAACCACCTTCGAAATCGATGATGAATATATCTCTCAGTTCCCTGTGCAGACAGTTGGTGCAAGCTATCACCAGGAATTCTGGATTCCTGCGGAGGAGCTGACAGAATTTAATCGCCATATTGTCGGCAAAATCAGAATCATATAAAGAGTTCCCTGAATTCCAATCCATCAATCGAGTAGGAGGCTGACCATTATTTAGGCAGCCGACCTCTCACACCACCGTGCGTACGGGTCCGTACACGGCGGTTCAATCATAAAGAGTGCAGAGACTTGTACGCCTTGGATATGTCAAAATATCCTCGTCGTGCA
>JAFTRF010000303.1 GCA_017462405.1 Clostridia bacterium
AGTGCATCCGGCTCAGTGGTCAGCACGCAATGCCCCGGCTCCGTCATGGTTGCGCCCCATTCCACGACGCAGCCCATCGTGTGTCCCTTGCCCAGCACTTCCTCGATGCCCGGCTCCGGAAGGCCGTTCTGCAGCGTGACCAGTACGCCGTTTTCGGCCAGCAGCGGCTTCAGAAACGCGGCAACGTCCTTGTTGTACAGCTGTTTCGTCAGCAGCAAAATCACGTCATAGGGGCCAACCATCTGGTCGGGGGTGATGGCCGTGACCGGTACCGTCATTTCCACTGTACCGGTGATTTGTGCGCCGTGTTCGTTCAGCGCAGCCACATGAGCCTTGTTGCGGTTGACCAGTTCCACGGGCACACCGTTTTTTGTCATGTATGCGCCGAGGATGGTGCCCAGCGAACCGGCACCGTAAATTGCACATTTCATGGGGATTCCTCCTGTATAATATAAAATAATGGGGTTCGGGTCAGTCGGCGTCCTCATCCAGCGCTTCGATATAGAAGCTGACCGGGCGGAAGCCGTCGTTGCAGGAAATCATGGCGGAACGGGGATTTTTCATCCAGCCGTCGTAGAAATTTCCGCCGCCGTGGGCGAGGGTCATGACAAAAGGCGACATACTGTCCCACGCGCTATGACAGAAGCCCTCCGGTTTCTGCCAGCCGTTGGCGATGTAGACGGTGCCTTCCGTTTCGTCGCAGGCGTGTTCAATGGGGTTTTCGTATTTTTTCATCAAGTCCGGGTAGCAGGCTTTGCGGATGACGGTGATGCGTACTTTTTTCAAGGCGGATGAACCCTCCTTTGTCTTTCAGTCCCAAAAGGTGAGCTGCGAAGATTTTTCCTCAAATGTCTGTAAATATTGGAAAATAGCGTCGTTGTGATGCAGCATTCCGTACTTGCGGCAGGTATCGTGAAAGAAGCGCATCAATGCGGCGTTGTCCGGGCTGTTGAGTACATATTGATTACCGAAATGACGGATATACTGTGCTTTCAGCCCCGGAAAATGCTGGTCAAGCTGCTGGTAAAAATATTCCCGGTTGCCGTCCCGGAGCGTCATTCCCATCCCGAAGCAAATGACACCGCGCACCCCAGCTTCCCGGCAAAGCTCCAGAATACCGGCGATGTTTTCGTGGGTATCGTTGATCCACGGCAGGATGGGGCACAGCCACACTACCGTGGGGATACCGGCTTTTTTCATTTCCAGCAATACCTTGAAGCGTTCCTGCGTGGTACACACATTTGGTTCCAGTTTGCGGCACAGGCTTTCATCCCGTGTGGTCAGCGTCATCTGCACGACGGCCTTGGTTTTGCTGTGAATGCGTTCCAGCAGATCCATGTCCCGGAGAATGCGGTTGGATTTGGTCAATACCGTTACGCCAAATCCATAACGCTCAATGAGCGTCAGCGCCTGTCGCATATAGCCCAGCTGCATTTCCAACGGAATGTAAGGGTCGGTCATGGAGCCGGTGCCGATCATGCATTTTCTGCGCTTGCGCTGCAGGGCATCTTCCAGCAAGGTCAAGGCGTTTTCCTTGACCTCGATGTCTTCAAACGGGAGGGTCATCCGGTAGGAGGTACTTCGGGAGTCTCAGTAGATGCATCCGTGGCTGCAGCCGCGGTACAGGTTCATGCCGTTTTCAGCAGAGAGGATGCTTTTTACCGTGGCAAAGTGCATAAAGTCACCGGCTTTCGATGGGATGCTTTTATTATACAACGAAAGGCGGGAATTTGCAAATCGTTTGCGGGGAAAGATTTGCTTTTTACCGGGAGATCTGCTGCAATGAAATCAGAATTCGACCGATAAAACAAACGTCAACAAACACCGCCCGCCCATCACCATTCCCGGTGACGAGCGGGCATTTTTGTGCTTATTCTTGCGGATAATGGATATTTCCGTCGGCACGGTATTGCCGCCAGACATTCTCGAAGAAATCTTCTCCGGTGGGCAGGGGCCGCACCTTGCGCCAGCGAACGACGCACTTGCCGTCCACCCGACGGACTTCCTGTATCTGATCTGCTGCACCGTCTGCCGACAGCGTAAACCGGAACAATTCATCCAATCCGGGGCGCAATGCCCCTTGGGGATCGCAGTACAGCGCGGAGCCACGGGTTGCACCAACGGTATCGGCGAAATCCAGCATTGCGGTCAGTACCGCCTCCTGTGTCAACAGGGTGTCGCGCAGCTTGTAGGCATGAACCAGCTTGTCGGGACGGAACGGACCGACAACATCGTTCCACCCGGTCAACTCGTGCCGTACGGCCTTCAAAGCGGATCGCAGGGTATGCCGATCCCGGATGGCACCGGCACAATCACTCATGCGGCGCCGGGCGGCTGTCAGACGTGCGGCCGCGTCAGAGAAATGAAGCGAAGAAGCACAGCGGAAGTTCCGGTGCTTTTCCACAGCGGCAGCCGCAATGGTGGAAAATCCGGACACTTCTGCCGCTTTCCGCCCATGGACGGAAATATACTGTGCGGCACGCAGCGCACCGACCTGCCCGGCATTCAGCGCACTGCCGCCCGGTCGGGTAATGCCGTGGGTTCCGGCACACTCACCGGCGGCGAACAGACCGGGAATCGTGGTCTGCCACCACAGATCGACCGCCGCACCGCCGTTGTGATGCTGGGCGCACAACGCGATTTCCAGCTTTTCTGCTGTCAGATCCAAACCCTTGCCCCGATACAGTTCAATGGCGGGACGGTTCATGTGCATGAGTCGTTCAATGG
>JAFTRF010000304.1 GCA_017462405.1 Clostridia bacterium
CAGCGATCACATTGCATCATTCATTTCATTTTACGAGGAACCTGACATGAAAAAATTTTTTATGCTGATTTTGTTGATTTTTCTGGTCGTTACCCTGATGTTCTTCTGGGAAGGCTATACGAAAGGCCGTACCGATTATCTGGTGACCAAAAAGGACTTTTATTACAGTGAGGACAACGGCAATACCTACGGCAACCGCCGGATCAAGTTTGAGGTCGGGCGGGAAATCTATATGCAGCTGCAGATCGAAGTCGAGACGAATGTCAGCGAGGTGGAGGAACTGCAGGTCAGTCTGAAAATTCCCAATGTGAATGCCGTGGACGCATATTATTACAGCGGCCAGAAGATTACCCCGGTGCGGGACAACCTGAACGGCGTCACCATTTATACCTTTACCATTGCGACCAACGACACCTCGCTGTTTTTCTTCAAGTTTGTGCCGACCTCCCCCTCCGTGGTGCAGATGGAACTGGACTTTGCAGACCCGGTGCCCGCCCGCTACGACAGCATCAATACCATTGAGTTTGTAACCTCGAAATGATTCGGAAAGGATCGTGAAAAAAATGTTCCGATATTGGCTGACGCATCGCGCCCCCATCTCGGCGGGACTGGCCGCCGTACTGATGGCCGTGCTGATGCTGGGCTTTGTTGTCCCGCACATCGGCGCGGCAGCGGAAAACCGGCAGAAAACCGGCATCTATACCGACAGCGCTATTGATTACGACATTCCCCAGCCTACCGCAGCGCAGCTGGAAGACATCGAAGCCTTACCGTTCGTGGATGCGGTATTCGGCTATTACTACACTCAAACCACGGTGACGGTGCGGGATACGACGGTGCCGGTACGGATCCTGTTCAGTGCGCACATGGACACGCTGACGCACACGATGTACTCCCCCGCACGGCTGATCCGGGCGAGCACAGCAGATTTTGACAATCCCGTATACATCGACGAGGCCTTTGCCCGTCAGCACGATCTGCAGTTGGGGGACTGTCTTTGGCTTCGTGACATCGCCTTTCAGGTCGCGCGCATATACGAAACGAACAGCTATTACACCTCCGCCATTTTTATGCCGCTGACGGGCGCTCAGAAAGAGCTGGTGGAAAACACAGCGGATGCTTACAGCGGGGCTTTTCTGATGGTCAACGACGCCGCAGCCGCAGAAGCATGGCTGGCCGGATACAAGCCGCTGGGACGACTGAAGGACCGTGCGCTGTTCGCCACGGAAGCGGCCTATCAGCTGCATTATGAACAATGGGCACAAAGCAGCTATACCAACGAGATCACGTCCTTCGCCGCGCGGCTTCAGGCTGCATCGGTGCGGACCGCGCCTCCGGTCGGGCTGGGCGCCGCAATCGTGGGACTGGTGATGTTGTGCTGCAGCACGCTCCTGTTTTTTGCCGGACAGGAAAAAGCCTATTTTGCCGCCCGGAAAACGAAGCGCGGCCATCTGTGGTTTTACGGTTGGACCGCACTGGCTGAGGCCGGGCTGATGGCACTGCTGGCCGGTGCCGGGTTGTGGTATGCGGTGGTGTGCGCCGGATCGTACTGTCCGCCGGCGGTCATCGCGGAAACGGCGATGATTCTTGCAGTGATGATTCTGTGTACTGCGGTGGCAGGTCTGCTGCTGCATGCACTGCTGCTGTGTACCGTCAAGGAAGATGATGTTGTATGCCGTGACACCGATGGGGGAATGTGCGAATGAAGAATTACCGCCTGACAGCGGTGGTTTGTCTGGTTCTGATGGGGCTGTCGCTGCTGGCCTGCGGTGTTGGTGTCGTTGCCGGGCTGCATGTACAGGAGCAGCAATATGCGTTGCTGACCACTCTGCCTTATGATGCGTGTTACCGGTTCCGCGGCGATACGCTCCCGCCGGGTGCCTGCATGGAACTGAATGCCTTGTACACCGTCCGGGTACATGGGCGTACCATCAAAAGCGACAAGCTGATGCAGCATGCATCCGGTGGTGCCGGGCCGTGGCCGGATGTGCCGCCGCTGGCCTCCGACGAGGTGTATGTATCGGCCAATGTGCTGACTCTGTATGCGTTGTCGGTGGGCGATGTGCTGACGGTCTGGCGCACTTTTTCGTCCACACCCACAGAATATCGGATCGTTGGGGTGCTGCCGCCCTGCTACGGGCTGGACGGTGTTACCGATGCCGCCCGCGGGGTACTCCTGTTCGGCTGTGATGCATCGCTGACGGCACAGGGGCCGTTCGATTTCCGGATCTATGAAGCAGCAGATTTCCGTCCCTCCACGGTGGACGGTACCTTTCTCGGACTGATTTCCGTCCGGGCGCAGACCCGGTCGGCTCTGCTGGAACTGGTGCAGACGCTGACGCTGTTGTGGTGCATTCTCCTGATTTCAGATCTGTTGGCCACCCTCAGTCTGTTTGCACCACGTCGGGCTTACCTGCGGCGACTGTACTGTGGCGGTGCAAGCCACAAGGTGATGTGGCGACAGTGCGCAGCCATGCTGTTTCCGCTGTTTCTGTGCAGAGGATGGATGGTGATTTTCGGCGGGCTGTGCCGCTATGCGACCGGCTCGTACGGTTTCTTGCTGGTGAACTTGCTGGAACTGCCGGCCATTCTGCTGATGGTCGGTCTGCAAGTCCGGCAAATCGAAAGGAGTGCATCGTAATGGCACAAATCGAGCTGTGCGACCTGTCTCTGCGCTGGCGCACACAGGAGTCTCCGTTGCTGGAGCCGGTCCGGGCATTGTTCCGTGGCGGCGATGCGGTGCTGATTGCCGGGGAAAACGGTTCCGGCAAAAGTACGCTGCTGAAAACCATGCTGCGGACCGGAATGCGGGACAAAGCTGTATCCGGGGCTGTCCGCTTCAACGGGCGCGATATTCTGACCATGGACACCCGTGACCTGCAGGAACAGCGCCGACGGATCGCGTGGCTGCCGCAGCA
>JAFTRF010000305.1 GCA_017462405.1 Clostridia bacterium
CAGGTTTCCATGTGCTTTCTGATCGCTTCAAAGGATTCATCGCTGATGGTATGCTCCATCTTGCAGGCATCCTGCGATGCCGTTTCCTCAGACACACCCAGACGAACCAGCATGGCTGTCAGCAGTGTATGGCGGTCGTAGATGTTCTTTGCAATCTCAAGGCCGCTGTCCGTCAGGGTGATGAAATTCTCCTCATTCATCAGAATGTAGCCGCCGTTTTTCAGCAGGCTCACTGCCCGGGACACACTGGGTTTGGAATAGCCCATATACTCGCTGATATCAATGGAACGCACGGCGTTCAGCTGCTTCGACAGCACATAAATAGACTCCAGATACATTTCACCGGATTCTTGCAAACGCATAGAACTACCCCCTTTGCAGATTAGGATTAGAATACCACATTTTCCGCACAAATGCAAGGAAAATCACTTGCTTCGCTCCAAAGCCGCCGCATAGCTGGATGCTTTTTGATACCATCCGCTCCACAGCTTCACCGCCGCATCGGTCTGCCTGCTTCCAAAAACGCCCAGCGCTTCCGGCGGTGCAGCGTTCAGCGATTCCATTGCACCCACAATGGGCGATGTATTGGCAGGGTCAGCCGGAATGCCGCAGGAAATATCTGCTCGCAGCTGGTCGAATTCCCCGGATGTCAGCAGCATCACAAAATCAAAGGCAGCCTGCGCATTTTCGCAGTCCCGGTGGATCACCAGCATATCGGCTGTGATCCACGTTCCGCTTGCCTTTTCTCCCGGATACGGGAAGATGCCCCAGCGAAGATCGCTCAGCGTCGATTCCTCGATATCAGCACAATCTGCATTGGTGCCGACCATCATGGCAGCGTTGCTCAGCGCCATTTTATTCTGCCCGGAAGGATACTCGGCGGGGGTACCATAGGTCATATTCCCCTCCTGAACGAAGAGCATGACCTGCTCCATCGCGGCAACCACCGTCTGGTCGAAATGCCAGTGGGCATCCTTGCCCATGTAGCGAAGCATTTCCTCGCTGCCAATGGTGCGGCGCAAATGCAGTTCCATGGCAGCAACCGCATCTTCCTGATCCAGCGTCAGCGGCGCCCAGCCCTTTTGCCGCAAAATCTGGCTGATCGCTACAAATTCATCCCACGTTTGGGGCATCTGGGTAATGCCGCAGTTTGTAAACGCATCCGCATTGTAATAAACACCGCCCAGATACGGCACATGTGCTACAGCACCCAAAAAGCCCAATTGCGCCACGATCTGCGTACGCAGGGTCTCATGACTCTTTTCGTTATAACCGGCCTTTTCTGCCATTTCGGTCAGATCCAGCACCATATCCGTGCTTATCGCGCCAAAGTCTGCGGCACGAATCTGGAAAACGTCCGCCGACTGCTCTTCATCCGTAGGCCAGAGGATGGTCATGGTCGCGCCGGTCTTCTTTTCAAAAAACTGCGCCGCCTGCGTCAGCACCTGCGCCTGCGGATTACTTTCCTGCCAGATGGACCGAAACGTCAGCTCGATACCCTCATAAGGCAGCGTTGCCGCAGGTTCTTCGTAGGGAATCTCCACCTCGATCAGCGGCGCTGTGGTTTCCGGCGTTACCTCTGCGCCGCAGGCAGCAAGACCCAGCACCAGCAGCGGCAGCAGCAACCATAGGATTTTTCTCATCGTGTTTCCTCCC
>JAFTRF010000306.1 GCA_017462405.1 Clostridia bacterium
GGATTCCCGTCAAATGAAAGAAATACCACAAAAAGGGATGCAAGAGAAAGACACACGCATAAAATTTTGTTTTTTGCGAAAAAACGTATTGACAAACGGCGCAAAGACGCATAATATTTTTATATACAAACCAACACCACACAGAAGGGGGGCAAATCAAAATGGTACTGGAAAAGGTAAAGGCCATTCTCAGCGAGCAGTTTGACGTGGAAGAGGATACCATCACCGTGGATACCCTGATTGCAGACGATCTGGGTGCAGACTCCTTGGATGTGGTTGACGTGCTGATGTCGCTGGAGGATGAGTTTGACATCGAGATCCCGGATGACGAGATCGAGAACATCAAGAGCGTTGGCGAGCTGGTTGCATACATCGAGGCCAACACCTGATGCGTACATCGAATAGATGTCGAATGTCGCAATGCCTTTCCGGCATTGCGATTTTTTGTGTAAATTTCTTGCAATTGCCGGGAGAAGACGGTATAATAACAAGAGAACCGCAAATAAAACACCCCGGTGGAAATATTGTCAACTTGGAAATTTCTGAAGCCATAAGCTCTGACCTCTTCCGGCCCGCCTGCGGCGAGCCACCTTCCCCGACACCGGGGAAGGCTTATGAAATCTGTAGCTTTCATGATGCTGTTTATATGTGAGTCGAATGACAGAGCAAAAGGCTTCCCCGCTGACGGGGAAGCTGTCAGCGTAGCTGACTGAAGAGGTTAGAAGCCGAGCGCATCGCCTGACTTCAGGTTGACAGAAACACCCCGGTGGGGGAAAGGTATGATAAATTATGGCAGAAAAGAAACTGGTCGAAGCCATTACGCCCATGGATGAAGACTTTGCGAAATGGTATACCGACATTGTGAAGAAGGCAGAACTGTGCGACTATTCCGGTGTGCGCGGCTGTATGGTGATTGAACCCTACGGCTATGCGCTGTGGGAAAACATCCGGGATTCGCTGGACCGCCGCTTCAAGGAACTGGGCCACGAAAACGTGTCGATGCCCATGTTTATCCCGGAGAGCCTGCTGCAGCGGGAAAAGGACCATGTGGAAGGCTTTGCGCCGGAAGTGGCATGGGTCACTCACGGTGGCTCTGAAAAGCTGGCGGAGCGCCTGTGCGTGCGCCCGACCTCCGAAACCCTGTTCTGCGATTATTACGCCCGGAAGCTTCAGTCCTGGCGTGACTTGCCCAAGCTGTACAACCAGTGGTGCTCGGTGGTGCGCTGGGAAAAGACGACCCGCCCGTTCCTGCGCAGCGTGGAATTCCACTGGCAGGAAGGCCACACCATGCACGAGACGGAGACCGAAGCCCGCGAAGAGACGGAACGTATGCTGAACGTGTATGCCGACTTCTGCGAGAAGGAACTGGCCATCCCGGTGGTCAAGGGCCGCAAGACCGACAAGGAAATGTTTGCAGGCGCCGTGGATACCTACACCATCGAAGCTCTGATGCACGACGGCAAGGCGCTGCAGTCCGGTACCAGCCATTTCTTCGGCGACGGTTTTGCCCGTGCCTTTGAAATCCAGTATACCGGCAAGGACAATCAGGTCCGTTATCCGTTCCAGACCTCCTGGGGTATGTCTACCCGCATCATCGGCGGTATCATCATGACCCACGGTGATGACAACGGTCTGGTACTGCCGCCCGCTGTGGCACCGGTGCAGGTCATGATCGTGCCGATCGCCATGCACAAGCCCGGCGTGCTGGATGCTGCCAACGCGCTGTGCGAGCGTCTGAAGGGCGTGTGCCGCGTGAAAGTGGATGCTACCGACAATTCGCCCGGCTGGAAGTTTGCCCAGCATGAGATGAAGGGTGTGCCGCTGCGTATCGAGATCGGTCCCAAGGACATTGCCAAGAATCAGTGTGTGGCTGTCCGCCGCGATAACCGCGCCAAGACCTTCGAGTCGTTGGATGAACTGGAAACCCGGATCCCGCAGCTGCTGCAGGAAGTTCATGACGGAATGTATGCCAAGGCACTGGAGCGTCGTGAGCGCATGACCTATAGCGTGACTACCATGGACGACATGAAGGAAACGGCCGACAACAAGCCCGGCTTCATCAAGGCCCTGTGGTGCGGCGAACTGGCCTGCGAAGAGCAGATCAAGGAAGTGGCCGGTCTGTCCTCCCGTTGTATGCCGTTTGAGCAGGAAGAACTGTCTGACGTGTGCGTATGCTGCGGCCGTAAGGCAAAGAAGATGGTCTACTGGGGCAAGGCGTATTAAGCGGAGAAGCCCGGAAAAATACGTTCAATACGAGCATTCTGCCGATGCTCATGAAAAGAACGGCTGCATCAGATTCCAGGGGGTACATTGCAGAAATGCTGCAATGTACCCCTCTTTTTGTTCCCGATCATGACACAATACTGCGATTTTTCTGCTTTTTTTGTAAAAACTTTTTGTGCGGAACAGAAAAAAACGATTGCTTTTTTCCCGGAATATGCTATACTATAATTAAGTGTGCGGTTGTCGGACTGCATTGACGGAAATTACCATTCAGCATAGGGAACCGGGCTTACCCGAACGGAGAAAAAGCGGTTCCAGCTGGCTTTATATATATTTGAGGAGTGTACAGACATGGAGAAATTTGTTATCCACGGCGGGCATCCCTTGTATGGCGAAGTGTCCATCAGCGGCGCAAAAAATGCGGCCGTTGCGATTCTTCCGGCTGTTGTATTGTCGGAAGGCGTTTGCGTGATTGAAAATTTGCCGAAAATCAGCGATGTGGCCATCATGCTGCAGATTTTGACGGATCTGGGCGCGAAGGTGCGCATGCTTTCCGATTCCGTGGCGGAGATTGATCCCCGTCCCATTTCCACGCCGGTCGCGACCGGCGAACTGCTGAAGAAAATGCGCGCGTCCTATTACCTGATCGGTGCGCTGTTGGGCCGTTTCAACGAGGCAGAGGTGGCGCTGCCCGGCGGCTGTGATTTTGGCACCCGTCCCATCGACCAGCATCTGAAGGGATTTGCCGCACTGGGCGGTCAGGCTACGGTGCGTCAGGGCAATGTGCGTGTTGAAGCTCCTGTGCTGGAAGGCAGCCACATTTACCTCGACGTGGTGTCGGTGGGGGCGACCATGAACATCATGCTGGCTGCGGTCAAAGCCAAGGGCATGACGGTCATCGAAAGCGCTGCAAAGGAACCGCATATCGTTGACCTTGCCAACTTCCTGAACACCATGGGTGCGGATATCCGCGGTGCCGGTACCGACGTCATCAAGATCCGTGGTACGGATCATCTGACCGGCGCGACCTATTCCATCATTCCCGACCAGATCGAAGCCGGTACGTATATGGCAGCCGTAGCCGCAACCGGCGGCGATGTGCTGGTGCGCAACGTCATCCCGAAGCATCTGGATTCCATTACTGCCAAGCTGGAGGAAATGGGTGTCGAAATCGAAGAATTTGATGAAGCCGTCCGGGTGCGCCGGACGAAGCCGTTGCGCCGCTGCAACATCAAGACCATGCCGCATCCCGGTTTTCCAACGGACATGCAGCCGCAGTTTGGTGTCCTGCTGGCCATTGCCAACGGTACCAGCATTTTGACCGAAGGTGTGTGGGACAACCGTTTCCGCTACATCGAGGAACTGCGCCGGATGGGCGTACAGGCCTCCGTAGACGGCAAGATTGCCGTATTTGAAGGTGTACCGGAACTCAGCGGAGCCAAGGTGCGCTCGACCGATCTGCGCGCCGGTGCGGCGCTGCTGATTGCCGGTCTGGTGGCCAAGGGGGAGACGCAGGTCGGCTCCATTGTCTACATTGACCGTGGCTATGAAAATGTGGTGGAAAAGCTGACCGGTATCGGTGCCGATATCGAGCGCAGAGCGTTCCCGGATGAGGACGCCGTTCCTGCGGTGCGATAAGCAAGGATTTTATGGCGGACAAGTTTCAATGACCCGGAGGACCATTGAGATTTGTCCGCTTTTTTATGAATTTTACAAATTTTAATGTATACGAAAGGCAGAGGTAGTATGATAAACAACCCGGTGCCGGAAAAACTGGCCCATGTGGCGGCGCGGCTGGAACAAAACAATATGCAGGTCATTTATGCGGAAGACCGGATGGCAGCACGGGCGGCGGTGGAGAAACTGCTGCAGCCCGGTGCATCCATCGGGCTGGGAGGCTCGGCTACCTTGCAGGAATGCGGAATTATGGAACTGGTGCGCCGTCCGGAATACCGGCTGATTGACCGCACCCGGCCTGGCCTGACCCCTGTACAGCTGGAGGAAAAGTTTGCCGAAGCATTGACGGCAGACGTCTTTCTTTGCAGTACCAATGCCATTACCGAGGACGGAATGCTGTACAATGTGGACGGCACCTCCAACCGCGTGGCGGCGCTGGTATACGGCCCGAAAAAGGTGATCGTGGTGGCCGGTGTCAACAAGATTGTGCCGGATCTGGCAGCCGCCGTAGAACGGGTCCGCACCGTTGCGGCACCGCGGAATGCGCAGCGGCTGAATAAAAACACCTATTGTGCTGCACATGGTGTGTGCAAGTCCTGCGGTCAGCCGATGGGGGCAGGCTGCGGAAGCCCTCAGCGGATCTGCCGGAATTTTGTGGTCAGCACCGCACAGGCCAAAAAGGACCGGATCTGCGTGATTCTGGTGAATGAAGCACTGGGCTATTAAAGTAAACAGAGAGGAAACGAATGATCCATGAACCTGAAGAAAATGCTGCGTATTCTGGCGGCACTCCTCGCCGGCGTACTGCTGATGATGACCACGGCCTGTACTCCTGAGGCAGTGGACATCCGCAACGGCGTACCGAAATCGGAATATCCCTTTACCGTCAACGGCATTACCATCCGGGAAGCTGTGGGCAAGGTAGCGGTATTTGATGATTCGCTGACCGATGTGGTGGTGTATCTGGGCGATACCAGTAAAGTCAAGCTGGCGGCCCGCGCCGAGACGGTAACGCATCCGGCGGTGGAAGCACTGCCGACGGCAGGAACCGCAGATGCCCCGGACATCGAAGCAATGAAAAAGCTGAAAATCGACTTGATTCTGACGGATGAAGCCTTTGTGCCGGAGGTCAGCAAAAAACTGGATGATGCCGGTATTCAGGTGCTGGTGTGCCCGCCGGCCACTAGCCGGGCGGAACTGACGACGCTGTATCGCGCGGTGGCGTGTGCGATGCTGGGCGGTAAGACCGGCTATGCCATCGGCGAAAAGCGCAGCACCGGGCTGCTGATGGCGATTGACGACATCCTGCGCATTGTACCTGAACAGGAGGTCCCCATTGTGACCGGTTTTGTGCTGGATGAAGCGGGCACCTTTGCCACGGACCTGACGCTGGCCGGCAATCTGCTGTCCTATGCACGGGCCGTGAATCTGGCCGCAGAGCAGAATCAGTTTACGGCAGAGGAATTGCAGCTGGCGGCACCGTCCGCACTGTTTTGTGCATATGGGCTGGACGATGTGCTGAAGGGCAATCCGCTGTTCGGAAATCTGCCTGCAGTCAAGCAGGGCAAGCTGACCCAGCTGGCGCGGGGTGAACTGATCTGGCAAGGCGAGGGGCTGGTGGACGGACTGATGCGGGTCGCAGTTACCCTGTATCCCGAACTGGATCAGGAGGGCTTGCTGCCGGACAACAATACCCGGCCGGAGGATCGTCCGTCGAATCCTGAAAATGAAGGCAAGACGTATCCCAGATATGTGGATGCAAATTCCAGTTCGGCAGACATCCGGATTTTGCAGGAGCGGCTGATCGAACTGGGCTATCTGCCGGCACCCAGTACGGGCCAGTACACTTACTGGACGCGGGCCTGTGTCAAGCAGTTCCAGGGAATCGTGAAGCTGGAACCCACAGGCATTGCCGATGAAGCCACCATGGACGCCCTGTTTTCGGACAGCGCACCGAAATTTTAACGAAAGCGGGAGGGATACAACGTGAGCCGTTTTATTGAAGAACCAGGCGGATTGCTCCGCCGGAGCAAACATACCGCAACCACTGCCACAAGCAAAAGCCCGGCCGGACGCGGAAACTCCCGGTTTTATCTGACGATGCTGATTCTGATGCTGATTACCGCCGCGGTTACTGTGGCGCTGTGTATGTGGTTTGCTTCGACGAAGGGGGCCTCCGGGAACACGGAGAGCGTGTCCTCTGCCAGTGCTTCCACAAGTACGATCTCTCCGTCGGACGCTTCGGAGGAGCCGTCCTCGTCGGAACAGGAAGCATCATCGGGCAACACTTCGGAGCAGCAGCTGATTCTGGATGCAGAGCAGGCATTCGGGGCCAATTCGCTGGACCGGAAACACATGGAGGCCATGGATCAGGCCGCAACGATGCAGGAAATGCTTTCGGTGTACGATGATACGTTGGAAGCGTGGCGCAAGCAGCTGAACGCCATGGTAACGCGTCTTGGTACATACACTACGGAGGATCAGAAAGCACTGCACAGCGAATGGGAAAAAACCGCCGCGGAACGGATCCGCAAGCGGGAAGAGGCCCTCAGCAGCCAGGGCGGCACCATCGGACAGGTGGAACTGGCCGAATACACCTGTATGCTGTATCGGCAGCGCGGGCTGGCGCTGTTCATCGAACTGTACCGTTATGACCGTACCTATACGTTCTGAGTGATTGGACACACAAAATAAAGAAACCGCCTTGCTCCGCTGAATTGCGGAACAGGGCGGTTTTGGTTTTGTCGGAAAATCAGATGGCCTTGACCAGATTTTCAACGCACTTTTTGCAGATGTTTTTGCCTTTGTACAGCACGACATCCACATCATCATTGCAGAAAATACAAGCAGGCTGATATTTCTTCAGCACAATCTTGTCGCCATCCACGAAAATCTCAAGAGCAGAGTCATCCGTGATATTCAGCGTTTTACGCAGCTCGATGGGGAGGACGATACGGCCGACAGCATCAATTTTGCGGACGATACCAATGGATTTCATTGAGAACATCTCCTTCCGTAGTAGAGTGATTTACCAACCAATCTAAGTATACATGATTTCGGGAATCTTGTCAATTATGGAAGAAAAAATCGTCAACAAAGTTTGAGGGCCGGATTTGGTGAAAATGGCGCAGGATGGGGCTTTTTTCACCGCAATTGTAAAAAATGGGAAGATCAGTACCGGGGGCCTGCATCCCGGAGGTCAATGCGCAGACCGGGCAGTTCAAACAGGCGGGTATCGGCCGTAAATTCCGGCAGGGGGAGGGTCGTGTTGGAGTCATCGAAGACCATCGGGCGGTCGCCGAGCATCGTGTAGTGATGGTCGAGCAGACTCTGGATGATGCCGCCGGTGCTGCTGTGGAAACGGTTGCCGCGGAATGATGCAAATGCGTCCTCCGGCATCCGGAAGGTAATGGTGCCGCCTGCTGCAAAGACGTTGTTCTCATATACGAATTCACTTTCGGGACGCACATTGAGCATTTGCAGGAACAGATTGCCTTCCCGGTGAACAAACAGGTTGCCACGGTAGACATTGCCACGGTTCATGTGGTTGTGGTTGGGGAAGGAGCAGTCGATGGCAACATTGTTTTCCACCAGCCAGTTGCTGGCGCATTCGTCCAGATAATAGGCGATGCGCAGACGATGCCCCTTGATGGGATGCACGCCGTACACCAGATTATTGCGGATGATGCCGCGGGGCAGGAAACCGGAGTAAAATGCAGCACCGTCATTGAGTACGGTCATGACGTGATGGACGATGTTCTTTTCCACAACGATGTCCGATCCGTTGAAACGGATGCCGATGTAAGTGCTTTCATACACTTCATTGTGACGGACGTTGAAATCCGTGGCAACGATGCCGATGGCAGAGGGGAAATATCGTCCGGTATGATGCACCAGACAGTCGGAGACTTCGCAGGTGATGCGGTCGGAGTGGTAATTGCAGCCGTTGGCGTTTTCCATACTCTGGGCATTCCGGCCCACCAGCAAACCGCAGGCGCCGATGTCGTGGAGGTGGCAGCGGGTGATGGATATGTATGTGGCCACGCCGAAAATGCGGAGGCCGGCACCGCCCACGGCGTAAATGTGCAGATTGCGGAAGGTGCAGTGGTCGGCCGTCGGGAACTCCAGCGCACCGGGGATATATACGGCATTGCAGCCGCAGGCCCGTACCGGCGCGCCCGAAGCGGTCACGGTAAAGCCCTCGATGATGGTGTCCCGTAAAGTATCATCGCTGTAAAAAACAGAATCATACTGTGGCAGATAGGCCTCCGTGGTGACATCCTCGCCGGGCAGAGGGCGGTAGTACAGCTTTCCGGCCTTGCGGTCGTGACAGAAAGTGCCGTCCACGGTCAGTGCCTCCGGGACGTTCCACAGAATATAGTCCTGCACACCAAAGCCGCCCACGGGATAGTCGGTGCGGTAGGCCAACGTGATCCGGTTGCCGTCCACCGAGCGGACCGGCACGATGGAGTCGCTCCAGTTGTGCTTGACGGTCACTTCGGCAGAATCCAGCGTCAGTCCGTCCAGCACGCCGTCCGGTACTTCCATGACGGTATGTTCTTCCTCGGTGGTCTTGCGTGCCCAGCCACCTTGGGTCGTACTGAGCCAGCGCACATTAAATACGGTGTTGTGCTGGTTGTAGCCGGTTTCCGGCAGCCGGCACCGGGTGCGAAGCTGCCCGTTGACCACCAGTGCCCGCAGAAGCCGGTCGGTGGGTGCGTTGCACCACAGCAGGCCGTTTTCGCCGGTCTGCCATTGAATACGGCTGCCACCGACAAGCACTGCACCCTCGCCGCTCAGATGCACCGGTTTCGTGAGACGGTAGTGCGCATTTTCATAGACACCGGGGGCAAAGACAATGTGTCCGCCACGGTCCAGAACGGCCTGAATTTCGGCTGGGGAATGGTTGGGTGTGATCATAAAATCCCTCCGTGATGAATTGCGTGCATGAGGCACAAATTTATAAAAAATTGTACATTTGGAACAAATGACTGCATATCTATGATTATACGGATTTTTGATGAAAATGCAACCGTTAATTTGGGGATGAGTATACATGATGAACGGAATCTGGGCGGGAATGATGCTGGCGGCACTGGGATACAGCATCTGTACCGGGCGGGGCGCAGAGGTAACGGCGGCGATGTTTGCCGGAGCGGAGTCGGCGGTGACGCTGACGGTGTCGCTGCTTGGGACTATGTGCCTGTGGAGCGGGCTGATGCAGGTAGCTGACCGGGCGGGCATTACCCGTGGGACGGCAAAGCTGTTCTCGCCGCTGCTCCGGGTGCTGTTTCCGGGGCTGAAGCCCGACGGCAAGGCGGCTACGGCCATCTGCATGAACCTGTCTGCCAATTTGCTGGGCATGGGCAATGCGGCCACGCCGTTTGGACTGGCGGCCATGCACGCATTGGCAGAGGAGCGGCCGCACCACGGGATCGCCACGGATCACATGATCACGTTTGTGGTGATGAATACGGCGTGTTTTCAACTGATCCCGTCTACGGTGGCGGCATTGCGCAGCAATGCGGGCAGTGCGGATCCTTTTGACATTATGGTGTGTACATGGGTCGCGTCACTGGGGACGCTGCTGTGCGGACTGTCGGCATCGTGGGCGCTGAAAAGGAGAAAATAAGCCGTGACTCAGGTCCGTCGGGGATGCCGGCCCCTGTGGTCGCTGTGCAGGTGAAGGAGGAAAGTCATGCTCCATTGGCTGAACATCTGGGCGGTACCTGTGGTCGTGGCGGGGGTCCTGCTGACGGCGATCCTGCGCCGGGTGCCTGTGTTCGACGCTTTTATGGAGGGTGTCCGGGCGGGCGCCCGCTCCTGTGCAGGCATTTTTCCGTCACTGCTGGGGCTGATCACGGCGGTGAGTATGCTGCGCGCGTCCGGTGCGCTGGAGGGGCTGGCACAGGTACTGACCCCGCTGACAGTACACATCGGCCTGCCTGCGGAACTGGTGCCGCTGGTGCTGCTGCGTCCGGTATCCGGTGGGGGTTCGATTGCACTGCTGCAGGAGCTGTTGGGACAGGTGGGACCGGACAGCTTCACCGGACGCGTGGCTTCGGTGCTGGCCGGAGCCACGGAAACCACGTTTTACACCATCACCGTCTATTTTGGTGCGGTACATATCCGCAAAATCCGCCATACCCTGCCTGCGGCCCTGTTGGCAGACGCGGCGTGTGTACTTCTGTCGCTGCTGACGGTGCGGTGGTTTTTTTCGTAGGTCATAAATTATTTACAAAGCAAAATGCCGGAAAGCCTTGATTTTTCCGGCGAAAAGGCGTAAGATAAGAGCAAAGATTAGCACTCGGACATTGCGAGTGCTAAAATGGTCGTACGAATTGATTTTTTATGAGGTGAAATACGATTATGGAACAGAAACAATTCAAGGCAGAGTCCAAGCGTCTGCTGGATCTGATGATCAATTCCATTTATACGCACAAGGAAATTTTTCTCCGGGAACTGATTTCCAACGCAAGCGACGCCATGGACAAGCTGTATTACCGGGCACTGACGGAAAACATCACCGGTCTGAGCAGGGAAGACTTCTCCGTCCGTCTGTCGGTGGATAAGGATGCCCGCACCATTACCATCGAGGACAACGGCTGCGGTATGACCAAGGAGGAACTGGAGAACAATCTGGGTACCATTGCCCGGAGCGGTTCGCTGGATTTCAAGGGTGCGGCCGAGAAAAAGGACGACATCGACATCATCGGTCAGTTTGGTGTCGGCTTCTATTCTGCATTCATGATTGCTTCCAAAGTGACGGTGTACAGCAAGGCTTACAACAGCGATCAGGCGTGGGTGTGGGAGTCTGAGGGCGCAGACGGCTATACCATCGACACCTGTGACAAGACCGACCACGGTACCGAGATCGTGCTGACCGTCAAGGAAGATACCGACGAGGAAAATTACAGCGAATACCTGTCTGATGACCGCCTGCAGGCCATCGTGCGGAAATACTCCGACTATATCCGCTATCCCATCCGGATGCTGGTGACCCGTACGGTGCCCAAGGCCGGCAGCGAGGGGGAGACGGAAGAAATCACCGCCATGGAGACCCTCAACAGCATGGTGCCGCTGTGGAAGAAGAACCGCAGCGAAATCAAGCCGGAGGAGTACAACCAGTTCTACAAAGAGAAATTCTTTGATTATGAGGACCCGGTCCGGGTGATCCACAGTTCTACCGAGGGCGCATCGACTTACAATGCCCTGCTGTTCATCCCGTCCCGTCCGGCCTACGGCTATTACACCACCGAATTCCAGAAGGGTCTGCAGCTGTATGCCAGCGGCGTGATGATCATGGACAAGTGTGCCGATCTGCTGCCCGACTGCTTCAGCTTTGTCCGCGGTTTGGTGGACTCTCAGGACCTGCAGCTGAACATTTCCCGCGAAATGCTGCAGCATGACCGCCAGCTGAAGCGCATTGCTTCCCGTCTGGAGAAGAAGATCCGTGACGAGCTGCTGTCCATGCTGAAAAACGACCGCGAAAAGTACGAGCAGTTCTTCGGCAACTTCGGTCTGCAGCTGAAATACGGCGTATACGCCGATTTCGGTATGAACAAGGACAAGCTGCAGGACCTCCTGCTGTTCCGTTGCACCAGCAATGAAAAGATGGTGACGCTGAAGGAATACGTCGCTGCCATGAAGGAAGATCAGCCCTACATCTACTATGCCTGCGGTCAGAATGCAGCACAGATTGAAAAACTGCCGCAGACGGAGCTGCTCCGTGATCATGGCTATGAGATCCTGTGCCTGACCGATGACGTAGACGAGTTCATGATGCGTACCCTGATGGAGTATGACGGCAAGGAAATGCGCTCCGTGTCCTCCGGGGATTTGGGTCTGTCCGACGAAGCCGCCAAGAAGGAAGAACTGAAGAAGCAGGACGAGGCCAATAAGGAAATGTTTGCTGCTATGGTAAAGGCACTGGACGGCAAGGTCAAGCAGGTGCGCCTGTCCATGCGTCTCAAGAGTCATCCTGCCTGTGTCACGGCGGACGGTGCGCTGTCGCTGGATATGGAAAAGGTGCTCAACGCCATGCCCAACGGCCAGAAGGTCAAGGCCGAGCGGGTGCTGGAACTCAACGGCGACCACCCGGTTTTTGAGAAGCTGTGCGTGCTGCAGGGCAGCGATCCGGAGAAGCTGGGCGTGTATGCCCGTGTGCTGTATGGTCAGGCCTTGCTGATGGCCGGTCTGCCGCTGGAAGACCCGGCTGCATTTTCCGCTGACCTGTGCAGCCTGCTGTAAACAAAAAAGTCTGCAAAACCGCCTTGAGTTTCAGACAAAAGGCGGTTTTCTCTTGTTTTCCGGAGAAGAATGTGGTATACTGAACAAAATGACATTTTACATCCGAACAGGAGGTCACTCACATGAAGCTGTCTTTCGCCAATTTTCCGCTGGAATATTATGCGCAGACTATGGCCGATGAGGTGCTGATGCTGCAGACCATCAAAGACTGCGGCTTTACCTGCATCGACTACAACATCCGCGAGGATTATCTGGGCGACGACTACGCGGAGCGGGCGCTGCGGCTGAAGAAGAATCTGGCCACACTGGGTATGACGGCGCCGCAGGCACATGCGCCCATTGTGAATCCGTTTGATCCGGAAAAGGATGCCGTGATGTATTACGAGCGGTCGCTGGATTTCTGCCGCATTGCGGAGATCCCCATGGTGGTCGTTCATGCAGCTGTCGTGAAGGACAACACCCGTGAGGAGTATTTTGACAACAACGAGGTTTTCTACCGTTCGCTGATTCCCGCAATGGAACGGACGGGCGTAGAAGTGCTCATTGAAAATCTTGGCCACGCGGCAGACGGCAACCATCTGCGGACCGGCGCAGACCTGCGGGAGATGGTGGACCGGCTGAACCATCCGCTGTTCGGCATTTGCTGGGACACCGGTCATGGCAACCTGACCGCTGCCAACAAGCGGGATCTGTACGGCGCTATCGTCACCATGGGCGACAAGCTCCATGCGCTTCATGTGCACGACAACTGCGGCTATTTTGAGCCGTCCTACCGCCATCACCGCATTGATATGCATACCATACCGTTTGCGTTCCAGTATTGCGACGTAAACTATGATGCATTGCTGCAGGGGCTGAAGGACATTGACTACAAAGGCACTTTCAACTTTGAAGTGCTGACCATGACCCGCGCCATCCGTCCTGCGTTCCGCCGGGACGGGGAGGTGGTGCGCACGCTGGAGCAGCCTCCGCTGTTCCTGTGGAAACAGGCCAATACGCTGGTGTACAACATCGGCAAATACATGCTGGAAACCTATGATATGTATGAAGGGTGATCCGCATTTTTTCAGAAGTACCGGGTCCATCGGGACCTGTGAGGTATACAAATAAACAAAAGGATGTGCAGAACATGAACAACGAAATCGTAAAGGAAGAAGTCATCGAGGAAACCGCCGAAGTGACCGAGGAAATCGTCGTGGAGACCGCTGAGGCTGCAGAGGAAGTAGCCGAGGCTGCCGAAACCGTGGAAGAAACCACTGAGACGGCCGAAGAAGTGACCGAGGAAGCAGCCGAGGAAACGACCGAAGAAGCCGCTGCAGAGGAAACTGCCGAAATGAAGAACAAGGTGGATGCCATCTTGGCAGATGCACTGCAGGCAGTGGACGCATCGTTGAACAAGGTCAAGGCCATGGTGCAGGACAAGGTGCAGAAGCTGCGCGAGAAGCTGGCTGCCAAGGATGAGGTTGCCGAGGAGACCACCGAAGAAGTGGCCGAAGAAACCGCTGCAGAAACCGCTGAAACTGCAGAGACTGTGGAAGAACCCACCGAAGAAGTGACCGAAGAAACTGCGGAGGAAGCTGCCGAAGAAAAGGTCAAGCTGGATGCTGTCGTAGCTGATGCACTGAAGAAGGCCGGCGTTTCGCTGAACAAGGTCAAGGCGGCTGTGGCTGCTGAGACCGAAAAGGCCAAGGCCATGGTGCAGGACAAGGAAAAGATGCAGGAACTGGCCAACAAGGCACAGAAGCTGTGCGAAAAGCTGGCAAACCTGCCGGTCGTGGGCCGTTATTTCAGAGACATTCCCACGCTGTGCCAGATCATCCGTGATTACGTGACCGGTGTGTACAAGGAGTGCCCGCTGGCAACCATTATTGCCGTAGTTGTCGCACTGCTGTATCTGATCAATCCCTTCGATCTGGTACCGGATGCCATTCCGGTGCTGGGTGTGGCAGATGACATCGCCGCCATCACGCTAGTGCTGGAAGCTGCCCGCAACGATCTGGAATCCTACCGCAAGTGGAAGGCTGCCCAGAAGACCGAGGAAAGCAAGTAATTTGCTGTAAACTTACATAATGAAACCCGGAACCGCACGACGGCGAAGATGCCGACGCGTTGTTCCGGGTTTTGTTGTACGGGATTATTCGGCTTCAGCGGCTTCCACCGGAGCATCTGGCAGGGCGACCATCTTCGCAATGCAGAACTTGATCGGGATGCCCTGTTCGGAGAACATAATTTCATGCTCCGTCACATAGTTATCTGCCGTGGGGTTGGCGTGCAGGTCGCGGGTCATGTGAATCACTTCAAACCCGGCTTCCGCAAAATACCGCAGGGAACTGTTGAACAGCGGGTCATCGTCCGTCTTGAAATGGATCTCGCCACCGTCGGCCAGAATATTCCGGTAGTTCATCAGCTGACGGGTGTGGGTCAGACGCTTCTTGTGATGTGCGCCGGTCGGCCACGGATTGCAGAAATTGATGTAAATGCGATCGACCTTGTCGTGCTCGTCCATCACGGTGGGCAGACGGGTGATGTCAAATGCCGTCATGATGATGTTGTCCGGGGTACGTCCGACAGCCTCAAATTCGCTTTCGACCCGGCGGCGGGCTACGCCGATGACGTCGCTTTTGATGTCCACGCCCATGTAATTGATTTCCGGATGTGCGGCGGCAGCCTGTGCGATGAACGCGCCTTTGCCCATGCCCAGCTCCAGATACAGCGGCTGTGCTTTCCGGAACAGGGAGCGCCACGTTCCCCGACGGGTGACGGCTTCATCAAAAAAATAAGGACAGGCGGCCAGTTCCGGCCGTGCCCACGGTTTTCTCCGCATACGCATAATAAAGGATGCTCCTTTGCTGTAATCTGGGGTTTATTATAGCAGATTTTCCGGCGCTTGTCGAGAAAATGTGCGCAGAAATCCGCACGGAAACGCAGAAAATTGCTTGCAACTCCGGTTCGGTTGTGATACAATCGGGTCGTGTGCGTGATGTACGATGAAAGGGGACGGTGCGATGAAAAAGCACAGAAAATCCGAACCGCATTTTGCACCTACGGCGTTTTACGACCGCGAAGCCCATCGCATACCGGCGTGGAAATTCGTCCTGCCGCTGATGATGGTGCTGGTTGCGGTGGCAGCAGTGGTACTGGCCTATCGGGAGGGATTCCCCGATGGGTTGGGCGTACCGCTGTCGGTGCTGCTGGAAGAGCTGCAGCGACTGAAATAAATTTCAGAAATCCGAAAAAAACACTTGACATTCCAGGAAAAACGATGTATAATCTATCAGGAAAATAAAGCAGAACACGTCTGTTCTCACCTTGAGGTGGAAATGCCGCCCGGGTCCATACGAAGACACATCCCTTGCGGAGGGAGTGCGTTTATTCGATTGGTACAGCAGACGGAAATTTTTCTGTCTGCTTTTTTTCATCAGTAAAAATGTGGAGGTGCTTAACCATTAGCAGCAAGGAACTGCAGATCAACGAGGAGATCCGCGACCGGGAAATCCGGGTGATTGACGCTGACGGCTCTCAGCTTGGCATTATGAGTGCCGCTCAGGCCCTCGAAATTGCAATGCAAAAGGAACTTGACCTGGTCAAGATCGCACCGCAGGCTACCCCGCCGGTGTGCAAGGTGATGAACTACGGTAAGTATCGTTTTGAACAGGCCAAGAAAGAGAAAGAAGCCCGCAAGAATCAGCATGTGGTCGATATCAAGGAGGTCCGCCTCTCGCTGAACATCGACACCAACGATTTTAACACCAAGCGCAATCACGCACTTCGTTTCCTCGCCGATGGGGATAAGGTGAAGGTCTCTATCCGCTTCCGTGGCCGTGAAATGGGCCATCCGGAGCTGGGTGTAGACATTATGAATCGCTTTGCAGAAGCCTGTGCCGGCAGTGCCATCGTAGAGAAGGCCGCGAAGCTGGAAGGCCGTTCCATGCTGATGTCCTTAGCACCCAAGCCGAACAAGTAATATCAAGTCGAAGGAGGAGCATTATCATGCCCAAGATCAAGACGCATTCCGGTGCAAAAAAACGCTTCAAGCTGACCAAGACCGGTAAGGTTCTTCGCGCTCACGCCAACAA
>JAFTRF010000307.1 GCA_017462405.1 Clostridia bacterium
AGTATGATTGCTTTGTTTGAACATATCCAGATCAATTCCTGCGGAATCTCCGATTGCGACGCCGACTGGCACTGGGATACCGGCAAAAGCGGCTTCACCGACTTTGATTTCTGGCTGGTGGTACGGGGAAAAGGACAGATTGCAGCCGCCGATGAAGTATTGGAGGTATCGGAGGGCGCGTGTCTGGTTCTGCTGCCCCACATCCATTATGAAGGCACGAACGATCCCAATCGTCCGCTGATGACCCTGAACGTGCATTTCAGCCTGCCGGAAGCGCAATCCCGGACGCTTTGCACCGCCTCCACCCCCTTTCTGCACCGGAATATTCCGGACCACGGGTATTTGCAGGAGACGCTGCGCCGCGTGATCCGTTTGTACAATGCCGACCGCCAGCAGGTTGCCGAGGGGGTCTTTTTTGCAGCGCTGACGGAATTTTTTACCCAGCCTGTGGACGACACCCGTCCGGAATTTGATGCCGAAAAAACCGGGCTGATGCAAAAAATCTGTGACCGCATCAATGCTTCACCGAAAAATGCCCCCAGCCTGTCCGGATTTGCGGCAGAGTATGGTTATTCGGCCGATTATCTGGGACGGTTGTTTTCCAAAATCATCGGGATTTCTTTTTCGGAATATACCGCCAATGCCCGCATCAACCGGGCGCGGTTTCTGCTGGCTTCGACGGATTTACCGCTTGATGTCATTGCGGAAAATCTGGGCTACTACGATGTCTGTTATTTTTCCCGGCAATTCCGGCGGCTGACCGGTACCTCTCCGGGAAAATATCGGAATAATTGTTCGTAAGGCTTGCGCAAAGTATGATTTATAAAAGTGTGCTGCATCGTTTGCTGCACACTTTTTTTCTGTCCGGCCCAGCACTTTTCCGTACAAGATCCGCCTTCCCTGCGGCAGTGTTTCCGAAGATCATGCGGAATTTCAGCAAAATACCCCAACATTTATCATAGAAACGCAAAAAGTCCCCGGAACGCATTTCGCGTTCCGGGGACTTTTACGCTTGTCTGAAGCAGGAATTATTCTGCAGAGGTGGTATCCATATGTGCCAGCAGCTGGTCAATGGGCTTCACCGGTACGTCTGCACAGTTCAGCGCCTTGATGGCCAGATTTGCAAACAGCAGGATCTCGCAGATGTTCACAGCACCCTGCACGGCATTCAGCAGGCTGGTCAGCCAGTAGTAACGGAAGGATACCTCAAAGGTATTCAGGAAGCTGTTCAGCACACCCAGCACATCGGGCAGGAAGCCGATGGCATAGCTGATCAGAGAGAACATCATGGCCAGTGCCAGTGCCTTCACTGCGGACTTGCGCAGCCAATCGTTCGTTTCCACCATCATCACGTAGCCAACAGCCAGCAGCAGTGCGGTGTAGCCGCCGAACAGGCCCAGCAGATACACGCCCATGGCGACAACGCCGATGGACAGACCCAGTTTCGTTTTCATTGCAAATTCCTCCAATATTTTGATTTGAGATTGCCGTCTTTAATGATAATACGATAACATCGGCTTGTCAATCGAAAAAAGAAAAACTTTTGGTACATTCGGCTTTTTTCATCTGTGCCGCCAACGCATCCACTGCAGCGCAGACTTCGGCATCGTTCCGGGCAGGACGGTGATCTGTATCCAGACTCATCAGCACCGGGATGTCCCCCTGCACCTGCATCCCACGCAGAAGCATCCGTGCAGCAGATTCCGCATATTTCGGGCTGCCCTCACCGCCGCCCACCAGCAGGATCGCCCCCTGCTTGGGCTTTTGGACGGGTTCACTTTGCCGGAAACGCCGGGCCGTGTAAAAAGCCTGCAGGCGGCTCATCATGGCCATCAGTACACCGGTCAGCCCGGAAAAATACACCGGCGAGGCGATCACGATCCAGTCCGCCTCCCGGATGTCCTCGTAAATCTGCTGCATGGCATCGGGGATGCAGCACCCGTCGTGCGTCCAGCACCAGCGGCAATCCACACACGGCTTCACCTGCGCCTGATAGGCACGGATTTCCTTGACCTCACCGGGCAGGGCCTGCCGCAGCCGCTCTACCAGACAGGCCGTGTCTCCTTTCGGGCGCGGCGATCCGTTAAAAATCAGTGTTTTCATGTGCTGCTCCGTTTCTTCAAAAAAAGGGGCCGCCGAACCCGGCAGCCCCGATACGATCAGATGGAAATTTCACGGGCGATCTTCAGCAGTTCATAGTTGAACGTTTTCGGAATCGCCAGAGCCTCGGTAATATCGTAATCCAGCAGACGATTTTCCTTGATGCCAACCACACGGCAGGTCTTGCCCTGTATCAGCAGCTGCACCGCATAGTGGCCCATCTCGCTGGCCAGAATACGGTCACGGGCAGAAGGCGAACCGCCGCGCTGGACATGACCCGGCACACAGGTGCGGGTCTCAACCCCCGTCTTGGCTTCCACTTCCTTGCTCAGTGCATTTACATCCAGCATATTTTCAGCTACTACAATGACGAAATGCTTCTTACCGAGTGCCAGCGAACGCTTCATCGGCTCAACGATGTCACGGTCGATGTCATATTCTTCTTCCGGCACCAGAATGGCACAGGCACCGACAGCCAGACCTGCATTCAAAGCCAGATCACCGCGATGACGACCCATTACTTCGCAGATGCAGCAACGATTGTGCGACTGCATCGTGTCACGGACCTTATCCAGAATTTCGATGGTGGTGTTCAGCGCAGTGTCATAGCCGATGGTGTAATCGGTGCAGGAAATATCGTTGTCGATGGTACCGGGGATACCGATACAGCAGATGCCCTCTGCACACAGGTCACGGGCACCCTTGAAGGAACCGTCACCACCGATGACCACCAGACCTTCAATGCCCAGCTTGCGGCAGTTCTCAGCCGCCTGCTGTACACCTTCCTTTGTATTGAAGCGTTTGCTGCGGGCGCTGCTCAGAAACGTACCGCCCCGTTCCAGAATGTTGGACACAGAACGCAGATCCATCTGGACCAGATCGTTGTCCAGCAGACCCTCATAGCCACGGCGCACACCGTATACTTCCATACCGGCTGCAATACCGGACCGTACTACGGCACGGACGGCTGCATTCATACCCGGCGCATCGCCGCCACTGGTCAGAACAGCAATTTTTTTCATCGTAATCTTCCTTTCTAAATGAATCGTTCCGGCAAGAACGAATATAATACTTGAATCTACCCTCTATTATATCCTGCGGACGTATATTTTTCAAGGGATTACGATAGTTTTTTGTAGAAATTTGAGGAATAAACGCGTCGGGATTTACGCACGCACCGCCACATTGCTGTCGCCCAGAATCCGGCGCAGTTCTCCCAGCATCGGCTCGTTCATATACACCCATCCGCTGCGCGCCGCCATGGACAGCTTGCCCGTACTGGTGCAATAGACATACACCGGTGTATTGCCATCGAATACCGCCATGACCCGGCGCGCCCGCTGAAATGCTTCGCACTCCATATCCGGTACCCGGAGATACAGGCCGTTGCGCCCGGACTTCGCCGCAGGCTTCGGTGCGGCTTCGGGG
>JAFTRF010000308.1 GCA_017462405.1 Clostridia bacterium
CTCCGGCGGCAGGTTGTCCCGCTCCGGCGGAGCCTCCCGTTCCTCGCGGCGTTTCTGCGGTCTGCCGGCGGCATTGCGCGTGCGCAGTGCCTGCTCGTCGGAGGCATCGCCCACGTAATCGCACAGCAGCTTGGCATCCTCCTCTTCCCGGAGACTCAGCTTGCCCACGACCTCCAGCACGCGTCCCTCCTGCAGCAGTGCGGCAAAGGATTCCAGCGATTTGGGAAAGACCAGCATTTCAATGGCGCCGTACATATCCTCCAGCGTCACAAACGCCATGGTCTGATTGTTTTTTGTAATTTTGGTTTTGACCGATTCCACAATGGCCAGCACCGTCAGCCGGTCGCCGTCGTGATACGGCACCGACGTGTCGTTTTCTTCAGTATGGGCACATTCCAGAATTTTGCTGATGGGCACCGCGCCGATGGCCTTGGCGGTCTGCTGATATTGCGCCATCGGATGACCGGACAGGTACATGCCCGCCATTTCTTTTTCCATAGACAGCAGTTCCCGGATGGGGTATTCCGGCACCGGCTCGATGTGGTAGCCGCTGCTTTCTTCCTCCGCCGTCCCGAACAGGCTCATCTGTCCCTCCAGATTGCGGCGGCGGGTGGCGTCCAGATCGTCCAGAATGGTGTCCATGTTCAGCATCATCTGGCGGCGGTTCAGCCCCAATCCATCCAATGCGCCGATTTTGATGAGCGATTCCAGCGCACGGCGGTTCAGATCCCGGCCGTACATCCGGTCGCAGAAATCGTAAAATCCGGTGAATTTCCGTTTCTGCCGCTGCTGCACCATCTGCTCCAGAAAACTGCGCCCGATGTTGCGTCCGGCCAGCAGACCGAAGCGGATGTGCTCGCCGGAAACGGTAAAGCCGCTTTCGCTTTCGTTGACGCTGGGCGGCAGCACCTCGATGCCCAGCCGCTGACACTCGGCGATGTATTCCGCCACTTTGTTGGTATTGTCCAGCACGCTGGTCAGCAATGCTGCCATAAACTCGCGCGGATAATGGCATTTCAGCCATGCCGTCTGGTACGATACGTAAGCATACGAGGCCGCATGGGGCTTGTTGAATGCATAAGACGCAAAGCCTTCCATCTCGTTCACGATGGCCATGGCGCTTTCTTCGTCCACGCCGCGTTTCAGACAGCCCTCGACGATCACTTCGCCGTTTTCGTCGGTCAGACCGTGTACGAAGATCTGACGCTCCCGTTCCATGACGTCTTTTTTCTTTTTACCCATGGCACGACGGACGATATCTGCACGTCCGAGGGTATAACCCGCCAGACTGCGGAAAATCTGCATGATCTGCTCCTGATAGACCATACAGCCGTAGGTCACTTTCAGGATCGGCTCCAGCGACGGGTGCTTGTACGTCACCAGCGACGGATTGTGACGATTGCGGACATACCGCGGGATGGAATCCATCGGGCCCGGCCGGTACAGCGAGATCACGGCGATGAGGTCTTCCAGACTTTCCGGTCCCAGCTGGATGAGCACATTGCGCATACCCGCCGATTCAAACTGGAACACGCCCTCCGTATGACCGCCGGACAGCATCTTGTACACCGCCGGGTCATCGAGCGAAATATCGTCCACGGAGAAATCCGGCACCCGGCGGCGGATCATTTTTTCCGCATCGCTGATGACCGTCAGCGTCCGCAGGCCCAGAAAATCCATTTTCAATAACCCTAATTCCTCCAGCGTGGTCATGGGGTACTGGGTGACGATGGCTTCGTCGTTTTTGGCCAGCGGCACATAGCTCATGACCGGCAGTTCGGTGATGACCACGCCGGCAGCGTGGCGCGAAGCGTGGCGGGGCATCCCCTCCACTTTTTTGGCCATATCGATGAGTTCCGCTGTTTCGGGATCGCTTTCCGCCATGGTACGCAGTTCCGCCGACATTTCCAGCGCCTTTTCCAGCGTCATGTTCAGTTCCATCGGCACCTGCTTGGCGATGGCATCCGCTTTTGCATACGGAATGGCCAATGCCCGTGCCACGTCGCGGATGGCACCGCGCGCCGCCATCGTACCGAAGGTCACGATCTGCGCCACATGGTCGGCGCCGTACTTCTGTACGACATAGTCGATGACCTCCTGCCGCCGCTCGAAGCAGAAGTCGATGTCGAAGTCGGGCATGCTCACCCGCTCCGGGTTCAGAAACCGCTCAAACAGCAGTTCATATTTCATGGGGTCAATGCCAGTGATGCCGATGCAGTAGGCGGCGATACTGCCCGCACCGGAGCCGCGTCCGGGGCCCACGGGGATCCCCTGCGACTTGGCATGGCGCACGAAATCGTGCACGATCAGGTAATAGTCCACGTAGCCCATGCGTTCGATGGTGGACAGTTCGTATTCCAGCCGGTCGATGTGGCTCTGGGGCGGATGCTTGCCGTAATGGCGGTACAAGCCCTCGTAGCACTGGCGGCGGAAATAGACCGCATGGTCTTCATTGTTGGGCACATCGAAATGCGGCAGCTTGGACTGGCCGAATTCGAACTCCACATTGCACCGTTCTGCAATTTTCGCCGTATTGTCGGCGGCATCGGGCCGGGACGGGAACAATGCCCGCATCTCCGCCTCGCTTTTCAGATAAAACTCGTCGGAGCCGAACTCCAGCGTGTCCTCGTCGTCCACCGTGCGGTTGGTCTGGATGCAGATGAGCACATGGTGCATTTTGCTGTCTTCTTTCTGCAGGTAGTGGGCGTCGTTGGTCAGCACCAGTGGGATGCCCGTCTCCTCAGACAGCCGGATGATGGACGGATTGACCCGCTTCTGATCCATCAGCCCGTGATCCTGCAGTTCCAGAAAGAAATTACCTTTGCCGAAAATGTCCTGCATTTCCAGCGCGATTTTCCGGGCTTCGTTGTAGTCCTGCCGCATCAGCGCACGGGGCACCTGACCGGCCAGACAGGCCGACAGCGCGATCAATCCCTCGTGATGTGCCCGCAGCAGTTCATAGTCTACCCGCGGCTTGACGTAAAAACCGTCGGTCCACGCCTTGGACACCAGTGCGCACAGATTTTCGTAGCCCTTGTTGTTTTCGCACAGCAGCACCAGATGGCCGCGTTCGCTGTCGGCGCTGCTCGTTTTGTCAAAGCGGGACCGGGCCGCCACATAGACCTCGCACCCGATGATGGGCTTGATGCCCGCTTTCCGGGCCGCCTTGTAAAAATCAATGGCGCCGTACATTACGCCGTGGTCGGTGATGGCGCAGGCAGTCTGCCCCAGTTCCGCCGCCCGCTGCACCAGTCCTTTGATGCGGCACGCACCGTCCAGCAGGCTGTATTCACTGTGGACGTGCAAATGGGTAAAACTCATGGCGGCTCTCTCCTTTTCTCTGAATCTTATGGGGGGTTCCCTTGCTTTTTATGTTTTCATTGCATCGGCCATTGCCACCAGCTTGGTCAGGCGATGATTGACACCGCTCCGGCTGACGGGGACGGTCAGCGCCTCGCCCAGTTCCCGCAGGGAGTATTCCGGGTGCGCCAGCCGCAGTTCGGCCAGTTCCCGCAGGGCTTCCGGCAGTTCGCCCCATTGCGGCGAATTTTTCACCTTCAGAATGGCTTCGATCTGCCCAGCCGATGCCGAAATGGTCTTGTCGATGTTGGCCGTATCAAAATTGGTCCGGCGGTTGACGGCATTGCGCCGTTCCTTCCGTTCCCGGATCTGCCGGATCTGTGCCGCACTTTGTGCCGCACCCAGCAGCGTCAGCAGCGTGACGATGTCGTCACCGCTTTTGAAGTAGATCACCTGTGCGCCCTTGCGCTCGGTGCGTCCGGGGTGCATGCCCATCTGGTCAAACAGCAGTTCCAGCCCATCGGCCAGCGCCCGATTGGGCACATTGAATTCCAGATGATAGCCGCGCTCCGGGTCGCTGATCGTTCCGCAGGCCAGAAATGCCCCGCGGATGAATGCCGCCGCGCAGCAGGGATTTTGCAGGTTGGCAAAATTCACCTTGCGGCCGATATTTTTGCGGCTGTGGCCAAATGCCTGCAGCACGTCATCGCGCTGGCTTTCTTCCACCGACACCGTGTGGATACGTACGGTACCCCGCTGGGTCAGCGGGGTACGCACCTCCACAAAAATGCCTGTATGGATGGCCAGCCGTTCTGCCGCCGTCTGTGCCACCGTACCGCTTTCCGTCTGCAAGGTAATGCCGGTATAATCAAATTTGTGCCCGTAAATAAACAGGGCATAGGTCATGGCGTAGCTGCAGCACAATTCCGTCTCCAGCCCGCACATTTCCTTTTTCAGTTCCGAAGAAAATGACACCGTTCTGACTCCTTCCGGCCTGTTGCGCCTGTGCGCCGGTTACTTTTCCCAGCCGCCTGCACCCAGACGCAGGACCTCGCATTCCAGCGTGACGCCCGTCTCTTCCTTGACGGTTTTCTGCACGTGGGCGATCAGGTCACGCACGTCCTTTGCGGTGGCATTGTCCCGGTTGATGACAAAGCCCGCGTGCTTTGCACTGACCTGCGCACCGCCCACGGAATAGCCCTTCAATCCGCACTGCTGGATCAGCGCACCGGCAAAGTAGCCCACCGGGCGCTTGAAGGTGCTGCCTGCGCTGGGGTATTCCAGGGGCTGCTTGTCCTTCCGGCGGCCCATGAAATCATTCATGCGGGCCGTGATGGCCTCTTTGTCGTCGGGCTGCAGATGCACCCGGATGGACGTCACGATGCTCTCGTTTTTCATCAGTGCGCTGTGGCGGTAACTCAGGTCCATTTCGGCCGCGGTCAGCGTCCTGATCTCGCCCTGTGCCGTCACGACCTCGCAGGACACCATCACGTCCTTCATTTCGCCGCCGTAGGCACCGGCATTCATGTACGCCGCGCCGCCTACCGAGCCGGGAATGCCGAAGGAAAATTCCAGTCCCGACAGCCCGTTGTTGCGGGCGAAATGGGCCAGCGCCGTCAGCTTGGCACCGGCACCGGCAATCAGGTCGTCGTCCTCGCGGACGATGGACGTAAAGCCTTCACTCAGATGCAGCACCACGCCGTCGTAGCCTTCATCGTCTACCAGCAGATTGGAGCCGTTGCCCAGCACAAAGCAGGGAATGCCCTCCGTTTTGCAGGTGCCGTACAGCTTGGCCAGCGCTTCCGTCGTATGCACCTCCAGCAGCAGACGGGCCGGGCCGCCGATGCGGAAGGTCGTGCGGCGGGCCATGGGTTCATTTTCCAGCACGGTGCAGCCCAGCTCGGTCCCCATGCGGATCAGTCGGTTTACAGCATTCATCTCCATGGTATGCTCTCCTTTTTTCGTTACAATAAACGGCGCCCCGCCCCGAAACAACTCTGAGGCCGGACGCCGGTACATGGGCTTTTAGTTATTCTTTACGGATCTGCCCAGGAATGCGGCACCGATGATGCCGGCATCGTCGCCCAGCTTCGCCGCCAGCACACGGGGCTGCTTTTCGGAATAGCGACCGTAGGTCTGCTCTGCGACAACCTTGCGGATGGGAGCCAGCAGCGTTTCGCCTTCTTTAGAAATACCGCCGCCGATGCACAGCACCTCCGGCTGGAAGATGTTGACCATATTGGCAATGCCGCAGGCGATGTAATCGATGTATTTATCCACGACTTCCTTGCCCACGCGGTCGCCCAGACGCATCGCATCAAATGCGGTGCGGCCGTTGACGGCGCCGATGTCGTGATTTACCACGGACCACATCTCGGACTCCGGATGCTTGATCATGGCAATCTTGGTCTGATAGATCAGCGCGCTGGCCGAAGCATATGCCTCCCAGCAGCCTGCACGGCCGCAGGAGCATTCGCGGCCGCCCCGCACGATGACGGTATGGCCCAGCTCTGCGCCGAAGTGGTTGAAGCCGGAGAACACCTTGCCGTTGAGCACGATGCCGCCGCCCACGCCGGTACCCAGCGTCACGGTCACAGAGCTGTTGGTGCCCTGTGCAGCGCCGGCCACAGCTTCACCGTAAGCGGCCGCATTGGCGTCGTTTTCGATGAACACTTCCTTGCCGGTCAGTTCCTCCATCAGCGTACCGATGGGCGCATTGAAGAAGCCCAGATTGTTGGCGAATTCCACCACCTTGGTATCCGGGTTCACCGCGCCGGGCGAGCCGATGCCGATGAATTCCACATCGGCCATGGTCAGACCGGCCTGTGCCACAGCTTCACGGGTCAGACGTGCCATATCGACACAGATCTCACCATAGGAGCGGGGCAGGTTGGTGTTGCTCTTTGCGCGGGCAATGATTTTGTACTCCTCATTGCAAACGCCGACGGCAATGTTGGTGCCGCCAAGATCGATTCCTACATAATACATACGGGGTGCCTCCTTAGTATGTTTGTCCTTCGTTTTGTAAATGATATTTGGGAATATATATGTGAACTGATCCTCCGACAGAATCGGCGGCTCAGGATTTTCTGGTGATCCAGTCTTTGTAGACCGTTTTGGGCTCCATCGGCATGGCATCCGCATCCATACCCAGGCTGGCCAGCAGTTCATGGGTGGCGTTGTAGCCCAGCTTTTTCTGGCGGTTGTTCATGGCCGCCACTTCGATGATCACGGCGATGTTGCGTCCGGGTTTGACCGGGATGGTGATCAGCGGGATCTCCACACCCAGAATGTCGCCGAACTCGTTGCCCATGCCCATCCGGTCGTAAATCTTGTTGCTGTCCCAGTTTTCCAGATGGATGATCATATCCACCTTCTCGGTCTGCTTGACGGCGCCCATACCGAAAATCCGGCGGGCATTGATGATGCCGACACCGCGCAGCTCAATGAAATGGCGGATGTTTTCCGGCGACGAGCCTACCAGCGTCTTGTTGGAGGCCCGCTTCAGTTCCACGGCATCGTCGGCAATCAGCCGGTGGCCGCGCTTGACCAGTTCGATGGCGGTTTCGCTCTTGCCGACACCGCTGTCGCCCGTGATCAGGATGCCTTCGCCGTATACCTCCACCAGCACACCGTGCCGGGTGACACGCGGCGCCAACTGGATGTTCAGAAATGCCACCAGCCGCGCCACCGCACTGGAGGTGGGTTCGGGGCTCCGGAGAAGCGGCACATGATAGCGCTGGGCGGCGCTCATCATTTCCGGCAGCGGATCAATGCCCCGCGTGATGACCACTGCGGGCGCCTGCCGGGAGAACAGCGCATCCATGATCTCCACCCGCTGCTTCAGTTCCATCTCCGTCAGAAAGGCCATCTCCGACCGGCCGATGACCACAATGCGGCTGCTGTCATAGTAATCGAAGAATCCGGCCAGTTCCAGACCGGGACGACTCAGATCCGACGATTTGATGAGGACATTTGCAGGGTCTGCGGGCATATGCAGGGTTTCGTAGCTTTCTTCTTTGATGATTTCTGCCAGCGATACGCTGAATTCGGGCATAATGCAATCCTCCGTTTCCGCGCACTTTTCCAAGCACCGTTATTCTGTATCATTATACTATTTTTTTATCAAATAGAAAAGCCCTTCGCGCAATTTTTTTCGCTTCCGGACAAAATATTTTTACGAATTGTCCCCCACGGAAGTTATTTTTATCTGAATTTCAATCTTTGCGGGAATTTCTCCTAGCTTCTGCATCGCCGATTGCACCCATTCTGTCAGCTGTACCCGGCACTCCGTTTCCAGCATCGACCGGACCGGTCCTGCACCTCCGGCCGATACCGGAAAGTCCGATTCAAACACCGTGCCCCGGCATACAGCGCGCAGATGGCATCCGTCCTCCACGGTACGGCACACCATTTCATCGGCGGTGACGGCCACCGTCACATTTCCCTCCGGCAGCGTGCAGCGAACCAGTGTATTTTTCAGTGTTCCCCGCATCAGATGCAGCGCAACGGTTTCCTCTGCCGTCAGCCGCCCGGTCAGTACCCCCGCCCGGAAAATGGCTGTCCCTGTCACGCGCAGACCGTTTTCCTCCGCACGCACCAGCGGTGCGGCAAAATCCCCTGCGCCGTTCGCCGTCATCGTCGTGTACAGCGGTGTATACATCGTCCGCCCGGCCATCAGCTCCGGATCCGTCAGTTCCGACAGCAGACGGGCATCCGTCCCATGTTCGCCGCTCAGGGCCTCCACCACCTCTGCAGCTGTTCCCTCCGCAACAAACAGCGGTACACCGGGACGACACCCGGTGTAGTCCGTAAAAAACAACAGCAGCGGCTCCAAGCCTTGCCGCGCCGCCTCTTCGCTTACCACCAGCGCACGGTTGTGCGGGAAGTACGGTTCCCGCCCCGTCTGCCCGGTCAGTTCCGCCAATGCCTCGGTGATGCTTTCGCCTGTGACGGTCATGCATTTGCGGTCGCCCGCATCGCCCTGATCGGCCAGATAGCCCTGCATCGTCACCGTTTTTTCCGCTGCCCCGACATCAATCCCTACCGCCTCCGTATAGAAGCGGCTGCCCAGCGGTGATTCCCGTCTGCATCCGGTCAGCAGGCACAGCATCGCCGGAAGAAGTGCCAGCAGGATCCTTTTCGATTTTATTTTCATTTTTTCTTCTTGTCCGTTCCTTTCCCCAATACCTCGTCCCGGCGCAGCAGCAGGTATCCGCCCTGCCGGTCCATGGTCATCAGAAATGCGTTTTCCATGCCGCAGCGCTCTTTTTTCAGGATCTTCTCCACCTGCGTCCGGGTACAGCCGCACAAATCTGCCGAATGCGGACAAAACGCACCGTCACACACCACCACAGTGGCAAAATCCGCCGTCACCGGGATCCCCAGCGTCTTTGCATCCGGCGGCTCATACTGCGGTTTTTTCATCACACTCAGCTGACCGCTGGGCTCCACCGCCGCAAACTCCACCTGCCGCAGGTCGAATACCCCTTCCAGCCGCAGCCGTTCCGTCAGATCCTCCACCGTCATCCGCAGGCGGCGCATCTGCGTCGGCTGCAGCGTTCCGTTCAGGATCACCACGACCGGCCGGCCGCACAGCAGCTGGCGAAAGCGGTGGCTTTTCATCATGCCCGCCGAAATCAGCAGTTCACAGACGATCAGTACACACATCGGCAGCAGGCCACTGAGCAGCGGCGCCGACGGATTCTGCAGCGGAATGACCGCCAGATCTGCAATCAGCAGCGCCGTCACCAATTCCGAGCTTTGCAGTTCGCCCACCTGCCGTTTGCCCAGCAGACGGATGCACGCCGTCACGGTCAGGTACAACACCATTGTCCGGATGATCAGAATCCCCACGGGGACACCTCCTTTTTTTGCACCGGCTTCTCTGTTTCAGCATACCCCGCCGCGGCCGATTTATCACGCTTCGCGCATATTTTGCCCGTCGGGCGGCACAATAGCACCATTCCATGCCGCATCAGGAGGTTCCGCCATGCATCCCACACATCCGTCTCCCGTTCCGCTGTCCGCAAACCTGAACGAAAATCTGGCACATCTCCGCACTGCCTTTGACGGCAGCGGTGATCTGGTCATCCGCTCCGTAACGGTCAACAGCCGTGCCGCCGCCGTTGTGACGATGGAGGGCATGGTGCAGCTGCAGATGTATATTCAGGGCGTGCTGCGCCCCATGCTGGAAGCGGACTATGTGTCCTGCACCCCGGCAGAGCAGCTGCGGCAAATGGGCGAAACCGTACTGGCGCTGGCCGATCAGATGGATGTGCCGGATTTTGACCTGCTGGAACGGCTGATCATGTCGGGCTTCTGCGTGGTATTGCTGGACGGTGTGCCCGCCGGGCTGGGCATCGGTATGCAGGGCTACAACTTCCGCTCGGTCGGTGAACCCTCCGGTGAAACGATGCAGCGCGGCTCACGGGAAGGCTTCGTGGAGGTCATCCGCATCAATATGTCCATGGTGCGGCGGCGCATGAAAACGCCGCGCCTGCGCTTTGAAATGCTGCAGGTCGGCACCGTCAGCCGCACCGATGTCGCATTGTGCTATCTGGACGGTGCCGTATCGCCGCACATTCTGGGCGATGTCCGGCGCAAGCTGCAGCATTGTCCGCTGACCTCCGTGCTGGAAAGCGGCTATCTGCAGCCATTTCTGGAATCCCGTCCGGCGCTGTTCTCCACCGTAGGACTCAGTGAACGGCCGGATACCGTCTGCGGCAAAATTGCCGAGGGACGCATCGCCGTATTCGTGGACGGTACCCCGGATGTACTCATCGTCCCCTGCCTGTTCACGGAATTTTTTCAGAGCATGGACGATTATGCCAACCGTCCTTTTTTCGCTACCTTCACCCGCTGGCTGAAATACGGCGCATTTTTTCTGTCGGTGCTTCTGCCGGGGCTGTTTGTGGCCGTGGGCACATGGCTGCCGTCCTTTTTTCCGACGGATCTGCTGTACCGGGTCGCCCGCTCCGAGGCCGAACAGCCCTTTTCGCTGATGCTGCAGGCTTTGCTGATCCATCTGATTTATGAATTGATGCGGGAGGCCGGTCTGCGCCTGCCCAAGCCCATCGGCCATGCCGTCAGCATACTGGGCGGGCTGGTCATCGGGGATGCCGCCGTGCAGTCCGGGCTGATCGGCGCACCGATGATCCTGATCGTTGCGCTGACCGCCATCAGTTCGTTCGTCATCCCGCAGCTGTACGAGCCCATCGCCGTACTCCGCATCGGATTCATTTTGCTGGGCGGAATGTTGTCGGTATACGGGGTCGTGCTGGGCTTCTGCGGATTGACGGCGCACCTGTGCGCACTGTCCTCCTGCGGGATCCCGTACACGGCACCGTTGTCCCCGACCAATTTCCGCGCGCTGCGGGATGTGCTGATCCGTGCGGGCTGGCCGCTGCTGGGGAAACGCACCTTGCGGATACAGGATCTGCCGGGCGCAAAGGAGGACGACACATGACTCAGACCATCCGTCCGGGACAGGCAGCAGCATTGCTCTGTACCGCCGCCGCACCTACCCTTTTGTCGGGGCAAAGCACCCTGCCCGGCATCGCGTGCGGCACGGTAGGGCTGCTGTGCACCGCCGGCCTGCTTTGTCTGCCGCCCCGCAAAAAGTCGCTTCCCCGTTTTTTCCGGGGGCTGATTGCTGCGGTGGCCGCGCTGTTTTTCCTGTGGGAAGCCATCCGTTCGGCCGCAGAGCTGGGGCGCTTTGCCGCCGGAACCGAGCAAACTCCGTCCACTGCACCGCTGATCGCGGCAGCAGTGGTCATTGCCGCTGTGTGGGGGGCCGTGCAGGGCGTGGAAAGCCTTGCACGCAGCGCCGTACTGTGGGCGGCGGCCGGACTTTTGCTGCTGATCCCGGTCGGTGCCGCGCTTGTCCCGTATGTATCCATCGATGCACTGTATGCGCACATCCGCACTGCCGAAGATCCGCTCTGGAAATCCGGGCTGGACTTTCTGGCCGGATTCGGCGGTGAACTGGCGCTGCTGGGATTGCTCGCCGCCTCCGTGCCGCATCTGCGTCCCCGGCATCTGCTGTTTTTCGGCGGGATCGCGGGCGGGGTCGCATTGATCTGCACCATCCTGGCCACCGGGATGCTGGGCAGCTGGGCCGCCGTCCGTGCCGAACCTCTGTACACCGCCGCACTGTCGGTCCCGCCCGACAGCGCCTTCCGCCCGGACAGCCTGTACACCGTGGTGCGCATCGCCGCACATTATTGCCGCGCCGCACTCTTTCTCTGGGGTTTCGGCCGTTGTCTGCGTCTCCTGCCGCAGCAAGGCCTGCGTCGTTTTACGGCGCTGGCCGGGACGTCCGCCGCCGTCATCGCCGCCATCTGGCTGACCCTTACCCCGGCGATGCTGACATCGCTGACCGGGGTTTTCCGGGTACCCGGATTGCTGACCGGCTTGGGGCTGCTGGCCGGACGGAGGTGTGCTTCATGAAACGATTGGGACTGATTCCGCTGCTGTGCCTGTTTCTGCTGGGCAGCAGCATCTTTTCCGCCGCAGATACCCGGCGTTATTACCGGGACTGCACCCTGCAATTGCAGAGCATCGTACAGGCTTCCGAATCCGGGCAGTGGGACATCGTCCGCATCCGGACCGATGCATTGATGAAGAATTATACGGCATACCGGCGCCGCGCCGGGTGGTATGCCTCCGACAGCGAACTGCATACCATTCAGGATGCCCTGTATGCACTGGAGATCAGCGCCGGGACCGGCGATGTCCACGGACTTGCGGCGGCCTGCGCCCATACCCGCGCAGCGCTGCAGATTCTGGTGCAGGGACAGGCGTTCACATGGGACGCACTGCTGTAAGGTGACTGCTGCACAAAAAGGTTCTATGCCAATCGTTGGGATAAACGTCCGCTTTGTCTGCCCGACGGAAGATGCGGGGGGGGCAATCTGCCGCCCTACGGAGAGGGATCTCATCAAGACACCCCAACATTCAGAACAGCATTCAAAAAAGGGACGCTGCAGCATCCTGCAGTGTCCCTTGGCTTGTTTTTTGCTTATTTCTTTGCCTGTTCGGTCATGCGCTTGTCAATATCCGCAAAGCGTGCTCTGGCATCGGCCAGTACCCGGCTGATCTCGATGTGCTGCGGGCAGACCTTTTCGCACTTGCGGCAGGTACGGCACAGATCGGCCTTGCCGGTGATTTCCGCGTATGCCTGCCACGCTTTCTTCTCTCCGTTGGCCACAATGCGGTTGTAGGCCGAGAAAACCGTGGGGATCTCCACCCCGAACGGACACGGCATACAATAGGCGCATCCGGTGCAATGCACCAGCGCCATGTGGTCAAACACGGCCTTCGCCTTGCCGTATTTTGCAAAGTCGGCAGCCGACAGCATGCCCACCTCCGCACGGGAAGCGTAGGTCATATTCTCTGCCACCTGCGTTTCGTCGCTCATGCCGGACAGTAGCAGCGACACCTCCGGCTGCGTCCACAGGAAATCCAGCGCCGTCTCGACCGGCGGGCGGTCCTGCGGCAGACACGCTTTTACCCGGTCCGGTGCATTGGCCAGCCGTCCGCCCAGCAGCGGCTCCATGATGACCACGCCCAGTCCCTTTGCGGCAGCAGCATGGAGGCCCTCCTGCCCGGCCTGATTGTCGGTATCCACGTAATTGTACTGGATCTGGCAGAAATCCCAGCCGCTGTACCCGTCGAGGATTTCATGGAATGCCGCATTGGTGTCGTGGAATGAAAATCCGATGTGGCGGATGCGTCCATCACGCTTGGCCTGCTCCAGCTTGTCGAGCAGGTTGTATTTCAGCACCGTGTTCTTCCAGCGGTCCAGACTCAGCGCGTGCAGGAGGTAAAAGTCGATGTGGTCGGTCTGCAGGCGCTCCAGCTGGGTATTCAGCAGACGGTCAAAGTCCGCCGCCTCGTTGACCAGCCAGACCGGCAGCTTGCTGGCCAGATAGGTTTTCTCCCGGTAGCCGTCCTGCAGTGCTTCGCCCACCACCGTTTCGCTCTCGCCGCCGTGGTAGTTGTATGCCGTATCAATGTAATTGATGCCGTTGTCAATGGCATTACGGATCATGGCAATGCAGCGGGCCCGATCCATTTTGCCGTCGGCCTGCTTCGGCATCCGCATGATGCC
>JAFTRF010000309.1 GCA_017462405.1 Clostridia bacterium
ACCGTTACCCTGACCGGTGCGGACACCACCTTCCGCACGGTGGAAATTCCGCTTCATTATACCGACCGCAGCGTCATGGAAATTGCTCTGTTCTTCGGAGCGGCCGGGCTGGAAATCCGGCAGCTTCGTGTGAAACGGGTATAAATAAAAAATCATGGGCAAAGGAGATTTGAACCATGCGAAACTATTTTTGTGCCGAAGACCGGGCAAAGCTGTCCCGCGAAATCGCACGGGAAGGCATTATCCTGCTGAAAAACGAAGACCGCGTCCTGCCGCTGGGCCGTGAATCGGTGGCCGTATTCGGTCGTACCCAGATCGACATGATCAAGTGCGGCACCGGCTCTGCGTACTGCGAGAGCGAATACTGCATCGACATTCTCTCCGGTCTGGAGGATGCCGATATCCGGGTGGACACCGCACTGGCCAAGCGTTACCGTGCGTGGTCGGCTGCGCATTCCCTGTCCTCCTTCGGCGTATGGGGCAGTGGTTCCCATCTGAACCCCGAAATGCCGCTGGAGGAAGACGTCATCGCTGAAGCGGCGCAGCGGAACCAGAAGGCCATCGTGGTCATCGGCCGCACTGCCGGTGAAAACGACGACGTGAACGTACAGGAGGGCGATTTCCTGCTCTCCTCCGAGGAGCAGCTGCTGATGGACCGCGTATGCCGTCATTTCAGCAATGTTATTGTGGTCATCAACTCCGGCAATCTCATTCACATGGGCTTCACCTGCCGTCCGGAAGTCAAGGCCATCCTGCTGCTGAATCTGCCCGGCATGGAAGGCGGCAATGCGCTGGCCGACATCCTGTCCGGCGCGTACAGCCCCTCTGCCAAGCTGCCGGACACCATTTCCTATGAGCACAGCGACCATCCCTCCTCCCACGGTTTCGGCAAAGCCGGTGGCATCGTGCAGAAATATACGGAAGACATTTTCGTAGGCTACCGCTATTTTGAGACGTTCCTGGAGGCCCGCGACCGGGTCATGTATCCGTTCGGCTTCGGTCTGTCCTACACGGAATTTGACGTGCGCTGCCTGTCCTTTGAATGCGGCGGCGTAAACGGCGAAGTCCGGGTACAGGCTGCTGTGAAGAACATCGGTGACACCTGGGCCGGCAAGGAAGTCGTCATGCTGTATTCCTCTGCCCCGAAAAGCGCACTGGGTACCCCCGCTTATGAACTGAAGACCTTCGGCAAAACCGGTCTGCTCGCCCCCGGCGAAGAAGAAGTGCTGACGCTGACCTTCCCGGTCAACGACATGGCTTCTTTCGACGATACCGGTGTGCTGGGTACCAAGGACGCGTGGATGCTGCTGAAGGGCGGCTACACCATCTCCATGGGCAACAACATCCGGGCGCTGACGCCGGTGGGCACTTTCACCTGCGCACAGGATACCGTCGTCAAAACCTGCACGCATCTGCCCACTCAGCTGAAAAAGCGTCTGACCATCGACGGCACCTATGAGGAACTGGAGTCCATCCCGGTCGACATGACGCTGGGTGTTCCGGTCGATCCGATGGAGGAAACCGTCATCACCGCCCACCAGTTCCGCAAGATCGACGGCAATATGGTCTGCCTGATGAACGTCGCCGCCCCCGGCGTATACCGGATCTCGGTATCCGGCGGTCATGCCGGCATGAAGGTCGATCTGAACCGCATTCCGGTCGATCGTACCGCACAGCTCTTCTCCGAAGAAGGACTTGACCTCATTCTGACGCTGAAAACCAATGCACTGGACTTCCATACCGACAACGATGATGTCCCCGCCGAGGTCCGGCTGGTGAAAAATAATGCCCCCATCGTGATCCACAGCGAAGGCACCTCTTACATCGAAGGCGGTAAGTTCAGCGAATGCGGTCTGTGGTCCGGCAACTGCCCCTTTGTCGATGAACACGGTCCCATCCGGAAGGGCCGCGCCCTGCGCCGGATGCACAGTCCCGGCCGCAACGCGACCTATAAACTCGAAGTGGAAAAGCCCGGCGTGTACGATGTGCGCCTGCGCTACATCTTCCGCCATCCCGACCGTGATCTGCGCGATACCTTTACCTTCCTGATTTCCAACGTGGGTCAGGATGTGGAGCCGGTCCTGCTGAAGCAGACGACCACCGACAAAGACCACCGCCCCCGCCACCACGAATATGTCACCTCTGCGCCGTTCACGCTGGCGCTTCCGCAGGGCGAATGCTATCTGAAGATCGTATCCGCCACCACCCAGACCCCCGTTATTGCATATTTTGAATTGACGCCCACCGACCGTCCGCTGTATACCGCCAAAGAATCCGGCGGCAACACCTACGGCACCATGGACGGCAAAAAGCTGGTCCGTCCGGTACTGCCGCCGCAGACCAACAAATACGACCTGCGCAGCGTGCTCCGCGGCGAAATCACGCTGGACGATCTGCTGGATGATCTGAGCGATGAAGAGCTGGTGCAGCTGACCTGCGGCAACAAGGCGATGGACGAGCGCATCGGCGGTCTGATTCACCGCGGCATCCCCGGCGCAATGTGGTCCGATGGTCCGGTCGGCCTGCGTCAGGACTGCAAGGTCACGGTCTACCCCTCCAGCACCATGATTTCCGCATCGTGGAACAAGCCGATGGCCGAAGAATATGGCCGCGCACTGGGTCACGAAGCCAACCGCATGAACATCGACGTGTGGCTGGCACCGGCCATGAATATTCACCGCAATCCCTGCTGCGGCCGGAATTTTGAGTATTATTCCGAAGATCCGGTGCTGTCCGGCATTATGGCGGCACAGGTGGTCAAGGGCGTGCAGTCCATGCACATCGCCGCCACCGCCAAGCATTTTGCCGCCAACAACACCGAATATCAGCGGCTCCAGTCCAACAGCCGCGTCAGCGCCCGCGCCATGTTCGAAATTTATATGCGCGGCTTTGAACTGCTCATCCGCGAAGGTCAGCCGCACTCCATCATGAGTGCCTACAACCACATCAACGGCGTAAAGGCATCGGAGATCTTTGCGCTGTGCACCGGCGTCGTACGCGATGACTTCGGCTTTACCGGCGTGCTGATGAGCGACTTCGGCAACGACTCCGACCACATCCGGGAACTGGCCGCCGGTCATGACCTGAAGATGCCCTACGGCAACATTCCTGCCGTCGTCGCCGCCATGAACAACGGTACGCTGGCCCGTGTGGACGTGGAGACCTGCGCCCGCCGTGTGCTGAAAATGCTGATGGCAACGACCTGTCGTGTGCTCGGTATGACGGAATAAAATTTCACATTGCATAAAACAAGACCTGTCCGACGGGATATTCTGAACCGCTCCCTGTCAAGTAGACAGATGAAAAAACAAAAAAGTTTTTGCCAGGATCTCAGAAATGAGGTCCTGGTTTTGTTTTAAGCAGCTTCCAGGAAGCTACGGTAAGTAGCAGGCGGCAGACAGCAAAGCGTGTGTTGCCGCCGCTTGTAGTTATAGTCATGGATGACTTGCTCGACGGCAGTTACCAGTTCCTCATAGGT
>JAFTRF010000310.1 GCA_017462405.1 Clostridia bacterium
CACAGTAGCGCAAGGCATGAATTTCAGAATTACCGCTAAAGTTATTGGGTTTAGCGAGGCAGGCAGATATATAATTTTGGATCCGGTTGCCTTGAAAACTCGCTAAATGAATGGTCCGATTGTTTATAACAAAAAAAGGTGCCGCAGTCCGCGACACCTTTTCTTTTTGCGCATATCAGCCGACGATTCAGATATTCCCGGACTCATCCGCACTCCGGTAATCTTCTTCACCCAGCACAAAAATATCGCCTTTGATGAACAAATCGTAGGCTCGTCGTGCCATGCGCCGGGTGTCGGCAAAGTCAAAACCGCCGCTGACCAATCCGCCGACGACCGGAACGATTTTACCCGCATGAGTAATGGATTTGATGCCGATTTTAGTCAGAAAGTGCGTACCGGCTTTCTGACTGAGCTTTGTCAGTGCGGCCGCCGGCATTTTCTTCACTAATGCCAATGACAGGCGGGTTCCGGCGCGGATGCCCAGATGTTTGACCAGCTGATCCGCAGACACATTGGCCAGACAGGCATAGACCAGCGTGCGTACCTCGTCGTCGTGAGGATCGTAGCCGCCCATACAAGCCAGTACCGCGATGGTGCGCAGCTGGATATACAATACGCTGCCGACGTTGGCGGGAATGGCGACCGGCAAGGTCAGAAAACCGCCCAGCCCGGCCAGAAATCCGGAAGCGGTGCATTTGGCGATCTGATAGCGGATGAATGCATTGGCGGCGGTACGGACCTGCCGGTGACGCTGCAGATAGCGCTCTGCCAACCGGTCAACGGGCAGACTGATTTTCGGGATGCCCTGAATGGCCTGCTGATACAGCCGGTCCATCAGTGCCAGCATTTCCTGCGGTGTGGTGGGGGTCATACAAATCAACTCTTTTCGGCTTTATTTTTCTTTTGTAGGGTACGGGCGTAAGCCAATGTCTGCTTCAGCGCAGAATCTTTGGGGACACCGGCCAGCCGCAGTTTGTGCGCGTAGGCGAGAATGTCCGAAAAATCCGGACCGGGGCGCAGTCCGGCGGCAGTCAGATCCCGTCCCATGACAAAGGGCTGTGCCATCGTGCGGCGATAAACTTCCAGCCGCTCCTGTAAAAACACGGTTGCATCGGCTTCGGGGGCAGGGCGCGCCCGGCCCATGCGGTCGGCTGCGGCTAAGGCCAGCAAAGCTTCCGGGTCGGATGTCTGGTCGAACAACTTGTTGGTGGATTTGACCGAAGCGCGGACAGCGGCCGCCACATTGGGACGCATATGCAATTCGACCAGATTCAGCACCGTGCGGATCAATCGTGTTTCGCCGGTAATGCGGCGCAGAAACGTCTCCACCAGCGGCAGCCCCAGTACCTCGTGGCCGTAGGCATGGATGCGCCCGTCGACTTCTTCGGTGCAGATCGTCTTGCCGAAGTCGTGGGTCAGCGCCGCCAGCATCAGTGCGGCGGGCTGTGCGGTCTGTGGCCGGTATTTGGCGGCTTCGTCCAGCACCAGCATGGTGTGTGTCCAGACGTCGCCCTCCGGATGATGGATGGGATCCTGCGCTACGCCAATCAGGGCGTTTAGTTCCGGAAACCATTCCTGCAGCTGATCCATGCTCCGGAGCGTTTCAAAGAAAATGGAGGGAGTGTCGGCTTTCAACAGTGCTTTCTGCAATTCGCCTTTGATGCGCTCCCGTGGCAAATGGCACAAGGTCAGCCCACGGCACAACTCTACCGTTTCCGGAGCGATGGTAAATGCAAACCGGGCGGCAAACTGTGCGCCGCGGAGCACCCGCAGCGGGTCTTCGGTGAATGTCTCCGTACAGACGTGGCGCAGAATGTGTTTTTTCAGATCGGAGATTCCCCCGTAATGGTCTACAATTTCGCCGGTCAGTACATCCTCCATCAGCGCATTGACGGTAAAATCCCGGCGCTGCGCGGCTTTTGCCGTGCCAATGAACGGATCGACGAATACTTCAAAGTCTTTGTGGCCGGTGCCGCACAGGGCTTCTTTCCGGGGCATGGCAATGTCCAGTCCGCAGCCCTTCAGCGCATAAATACCGAAACTCTCACCAATGGCCATCCGGGTGCCGAATGCATCCAGCAATGCCTCCAGCTCCGGCACGGAAATACCGTGAATTTCGATATCAATGTCTTTGTTTTCCAATTTCAGCAAACGGTCCCGGACACAGCCGCCGACATAATAGGCCCGTCCGCCCCGTTCCGCAACGGCCTGCGCAATTTGCCGTGCCAGTGCGCGGTCGTGCAATTGATCCTGCATCATAAATTATACCTCGGTTCTATGATACGGTCATTGTACCATATTTTTTGCATGAGCACAAGTCGATCCGGAGATAATGCGGTCAATTTAAGCGAGACTGCGAGGGCTTTTGGGGCAGCACAAATCTTCAAGTGGACCGCATGGAGTCCGGATGGGATGACAGCAGAATCGGGCAATTTCAACGGCAGTTTATTTCGGTTTTTCTCTGTACAGGAGCCGTTTTTGTGGTATAATAAGGACAGGAAAACGACCGCATGACTTCAAACACAAGGAGAGATGTCTATGAGCGCACCTTATGCAATTGTGACCGATGCTTTTTCCAATCTGCCCGGCAAGCTGCTGAAATCGCTGGACATCCGGATTTTGCCCTGCACCTACTATGTGGAGGACGAGCCGGTCGAATACAGCGGCGACATTGAGACATTTGCTGCCCACACATATTACGATCAGATCCGGAACGGCAAAATGATCCGCACCTCGCTGGTCAATGCCGACCTGTTTGCACAGGCGTTCCGGCCGATGCTGGAAAGCGGACAGGACGTGCTGTATGTAGGGCTGTCTTCCGGTGTCAGCGGTACGTTTCAGGCGGCCTGCATGGCATCGGAGGCGCTGATGGAGGAATTTCCGGCGCGCAAGATCCGTACCGTGGACTCGCTGGGGGCGAGTCTGGGTGTCGGACTGCTGGCCTGTCGCGGTGCAGACCTGCGCGCAGAGGGCAAGACGCTGGATGAAACAGCAGATACACTGGATGACGAAAAAATGCGCCTCTGCGAATTTTTCACCGTCGGCAGTCTGGAATATCTGCGCCGTAGCGGACGGGTATCGGCAGCAACGGCCGCCATCGGCAGTGTGCTGAACATCAAGCCGTTGCTGTACGGGGACTATGAGGGTCACATCGTTTCCTGTGCCAAGCACCGTGGCCGCAAGCGGGTGACGGATGCCATCGTGGAAAAATATACGAAGCTGGCGGTCAATGCAGAAAACAGCCGGGTATTCATTTCCCACGGCGATTGCGAGGACGAAGCCAAAGCCCTCGGCAAGCGCATTTCTGCCATTGCCAAGCCGAAGGAACTGATCATCTGCCCGCACGAGCCCTTTACCGGTGCCCATGTCGGTCCGGGGATGCTGGCGTTGTATTTTATGGGAACGGCCCGCGACGAAGTGAAACCGAAAAAAGAAGTATGATTGCCATCCGCTCCACAAGGAGCGGATTTTTTTGCGCACTTTTGCGGATGCTATTGACAAAACTGTATTAACTGTATATAATACAGATATACAGTTAAGAGGTGAACGGAATGTACGTACTGATTGACAACAAAAACGGTGTACCGATTTACGAGCAGATCTATACACAGATCAAAAATCAGATCATTGCGGGGGAACTGGCATCGCATGAGATGCTGCCGTCCATCCGGGGCTTGGCGAAGGACCTGCGAATCAGCTTCATCACCACCAAGCGGGCTTATGATGAGCTGGAAAAGGACGGCTTTATTTACACCATACAGGGCAAGGGGTGTTTTGTTGCACCCAAAAATACGGAACTGCTGCGGGAAGAGAATCTGAAGAAAATCGAAGCGCATATGGAGCAGATTCTGCAGCTGGCAGCTTCCTGTGGACTGAGCAATGAAGAATTGATGGATATGATGAAACTGATGATGGAGGAAACGGTATGAATGCATTGGAAGTTCGTGGATTGACGAAGGAATATCCCGGATTCCGGCTGGATGGGCTGGATTTGACACTGCCGGAGGGCTGTATTCTGGGCCTGATCGGTGAAAACGGTGCAGGCAAAAGCACGACCATCAAACTGATGCTGGGGATGCTGACACGCGATGACGGTACCGTCATCGTATGCGGGCAGGACCCCGCTGCAGCACCGGCCGCTTTGCGCGAGGACGTCGGCGTCGTCATGGACGAAGCGGGCATTCCGGCGTCTCTGACGGTGAAACAGGTGGGAAAGGTCATGCGTGACGTGTTCCGCCAGTGGGAGCAGGAAACCTTTGACCAGTTGGTACAGCGGTTTGGCTTGCCCGAAAAGAAGCCGTTCGGAGAATTCTCCAAAGGTATGAAAATGAAGCTGGGCATTGCCATTGCGCTGTCACACGGGGCGCGTCTGCTGCTGCTGGACGAGCCGACCGGCGGTCTGGACCCGGTAGCCCGTGAGCAGGTAGTGGAACTGCTGCACGAATTTACCCGAAATCCATCCCATGCGGTGCTGATTTCATCTCACATTGTCAGCGATCTGGAAAAGCTGTGTGATTACATCGCTTTTCTCAGAAAGGGCAAACTGGTACTGTGGGAAGAAAAGGACGTTCTGTTGGAACGCTACGGTCTGGCGCATTGTACGGAGGCGCAGTTCCGTCAGCTGCCGCAAAACTGCATCTGTCAGCACAAGCGGACACCCTACGGTGTGGAATTGCTGGTGTATCGGGCGCAGGTGCCGGCGGGGCTGCCGGTCAGCCCGGTGACAATTGAGGAACTGTTTGTGTTTATGGCAAAGGAGGCGGCGGAATGAAAGGTTTGCTGCGGAAGGATTTTTATATGGCCTGCAAATATTGCCGGGCGTATCTGTTCATCGTGGTGGTGTTTCTGATGGTGTCGCTGTTTGGTGACGACAATGCATTCATGGTATTTTATCCGTGCCTGCTGGCCGGAATGGTGCCGGTGAACCTGCTGGCCTACGATGAAAACAGTAAATGGCACATTTACAGCGGTACCTTGCCGTGTACCCGCGGACAGCTGGTGTCGGTGAAATATCTGATGGGCGTGATTACGCAGGTGACGGTGCTGGTGCTGACCGGGATCGTTCAGGCGGTCCGGATGTGCATGGCGGATCCCCATATCCGGGGCGGCTTCGACCTGACCGAATGGGCGGTCACGATGGGCGTATTGGTCATTATGTCGGCCGTTTCTTCGTCGGTCAGTATGCCGTTCATGTTCCGGTATGGTGTCGAAAAGGGGCGAATCGCTTATTATGTGATGATCGGTGTGGCCTGTGCCGGTATGATGATGATCGGCACGATGGGCAATATTCTGCCCGGCAGCGCACTGTTTTCCGTTCCGGCGGAATGGATGGTCGCTGTGGGTGTGGTGCTGGCCATCGGTATTTATGCCCTGTCGTGGTATCTGTCCATCGTTTTTTACAACAAAAGAGAACTGAACTGACAAAACAAAAAATCGTGCCAACCCCATCGGGCGGCACGATTTTTTTGCTTATAACGAAGAATTACTTGCACAGCTCCTGTACCAGCTGATCAACGGCGGTCTCGGAAGTTGCATTCAATGCGGAACGGATGGTGACGGTGGTTTCGGTGAAGGTCAGGTTTTTGCAGCCTTCCAGCATTTTCGCCATCGTCTTGGCGGCGGTGGGGGCCCACGTACCGTTTTCCATCAGCGCGACGGTGCGGTTCTGGAAATTGCGCTCGGTCAGATGATGGATGAACGTTTTCATAAACGGGAAAACGTCGTTGTTGTACGTCGTGGTAGCCAGCACCAGCTTGCTGTGGCGGAAAGCGTCTTCCACGGCCTCGGCCATGTCTTCACGGGCGAGGTCGGCGATGGCGACGCGGGGGCAGCCGGCAGCGGTCAGCTTTTCGGCCAGCAGTTCAGCGGCCTTTTTGGTGTTGCCGTATACGGAGGTGTACGCAATGAATACGCCCTCATC
>JAFTRF010000311.1 GCA_017462405.1 Clostridia bacterium
GCATTTATCCCATGTACGACTATGCGCACCCCATCGAGGATGCCATGGAAGGCATTACCCACTCGCTGTGTACGCTGGAATTTGAATCCCATCGTCCGCTGTACGATTGGGTCATCAATAACATCACCCTGCCGTACGGCAAGCCCCGTCAGATCGAGTTTGCTCGTCTGGGCATCAACTACACCGTAATGTCCAAGCGCAAGCTGCGTCAGCTGGTGGAGGAGAAGCGCGTGTCCGGCTGGGACGATCCCCGTATGCCCACCATCTGCGGTCTGCGCCGCCGCGGCTATACGCCCGACGCCATCCGCAACTTCTCTGAGCGCATCGGTGTGGCCAAAGCGGATTCTACCGTGGAATTTGGTTTCCTGGAGTTCTGTCTGCGTGAAGATCTGAACGAACACGCCAAGCGCGCCATGGCCGTGCTGCGTCCCGTCAAGCTGACCGTGACCAACTACCCCGAAAATCAGGTGGAATATTTCACCGTGGAAAACAACCCCAATGACCCCGAAGCAGGTACCCGCGAGGTCGCATTCTCCCGTGATCTGTACATCGAAGCCGACGACTTCATGGAAGTGCCGGCCAAGAAGTATTTCCGGATGTTCCCCGGCAACGAGGTGCGTCTGAAGGGTGCCTATGTCGTCAAGTGTACCGGCTGCATCAAGGATGCAGAGGGCAAAGTGACGGAAGTGCTGTGCGAGTACGATCCCGACTCCCGCGGCGGCGATCCCAAGGACGGCCGCAAGATCAAGGGTACCATCCATTTCGTGGAGGCTTCCACCGCTGTCAATGCAGAGGTGCGCCTGTACGACAACCTGTTTTCTGATGCTGATCCCGACGGTGCAGGCAAAAACTTCCTCGATTGCCTGAATCCCGGCTCGCTGGAAGTGCTGAAGGACTGCAAGCTGGAAGCATCGCTGGCTGATGCCGTTGCTCCGGCCTCGTATCAGTTCCTGCGTCTGGGCTACTTCTGCGTGGACAACCGCGACAGCAAGCCCGGTGCGCTGGTATTCAACCGCAGCGTGTCGCTGAAGGACAGCTTCAAGCCGGCCAAAAAGTAAAAATACCGACGTAACGCATCGCTGAAAAAACAAGTCAATGCACCGCCTCCCGGTAAAAAACACCGGGGAACGGTGCGTTGTTTTTTCGACTTGTTCATATCTTTTTCATACTACCTCGCAAAATGTTCATACACAGGCGCAAATCGAAAAAATTTTTCGACAATTTGAATAAAACAGTTGACATCGTAAAAACAATGCGGTATGATTATAACATACCTGCAAAACGAATAGGATGGTGCTGATTGCAACAAGATCGTCAAAATGAATTGGCGGTTCAGGCGCGCGGCGGCGACCGCGAAGCATTGAAACTTCTGGTACAGGATATGCTTCCGCTGATCCGGAGGCGGGCATCGAGATATACCGATGTCGGCGCGGAACTGGAAGATCTGACACAGGAGGGAGCCATTGGGCTGTTGCGTGCGGTGGAACATTATGATCCGGCGCGCGGCGTACCATTCATATCGTATGCCATTCTTTGCGCGGAGCGGCAGATTATTTCGGCGGCACGGCGGTTGAACCGTCCGTACAGCGCCGGGCCCGGCATTCCGGTCTCTTTGGAGAGGCTGGAGGTGGAGCTGCCGTCCCAATCTTCAGACAACCCGGAAGAGCGCCTGCTGTTGCAGGAGACACTGCGTACTGTTTTCAACGAGGCAGACACGAAGCTGTCGCGCCTGGAGAAACGAGTTCTGGTCGCTTACCTGGAATCCGTACCATACGGGACCATAGCCGAACGGCTTGGATTGACGACGAAGGCCGTAGACAATGCCATGCAGCGCATTCGACGCAAGCTCCGGAAGGCCGGCGGCGTCACATAACCCCGAAAGGCGGCGTTCATTGAACGCTTCCCCATATATATGCCCCCTCAGAGCAGAGCGTTGTTATTTTGACAATGAAAACGGTGCGGATCCGTTTTTGGGCGAAAAATTTTTTCAAACCAAAAAGCGAGGTAAAAACAATGTACGAAGACAAGACTCTCACTTGCAAAGAATGTGGCAACGAGTTCGTGTTCACCGCTGGTGAGCAGGAATTCTACTCATCCAAGGGATTCGTGAACCAGCCCCAGAGATGCAAGCCCTGCCGCGATGCCCGTAAGAACGCCGGTAAGCCCGAGCGCGAAATGTTCACCGCTACCTGCGCCTCCTGCGGCAAGGAAGCCCGTGTGCCCTTCAAGCCCCGTGAGGACCGCCCGGTATACTGCAGCGAGTGCTTCGCAAAGATGAGAGAAGAATAATTCCGGTTATTCTCCTGCACCCCGACGGACAGATTGCCCGCCGGGGTGTTTTTTTGTGCAAAAATTGCGGGGAAGATGCATAAACAAAAAAATAAGCGGCGGTTTTGTGCCGAAAATTCCGGTAAAACGAATTTTTTTGCGAATTTTTTGCAAGAATTTTGTTTTTGACTTGCAAAATGCAATAAGATGCGCTACAATGGAAACAACGATGCACCGGGACGGGAAAAATATGCATATTCCGGTATTTCCGGTGCTATGATTGGCTGTACAACGGATTTTTCATACAGAAAGGAACGAATTCCATGAATCAGTATGCTGCAATGAACCGGATGGAGCTGCAGGCAGAGTACGACCGGCTGCAGGAGGCCTACCGCGCATTTCAGGCGAGGGGACTGAAGCTGGATATGTCCCGTGGGCGGCCCGGTGCCGACCAGCTGGACATCAGCACCGACATTCTGGACGTAAAGGAATACATTGCCCCCAACGGCTTTGACTGCCGGAATTACGGAATGCCCCACGGCGTTCACGAACTGGCGGAGATTTTCGCACAGATGATGGAGGTCCCGGTGGACACGGTGGTGCTGGGCGGTGCGTCCAGCCTGAATATGATGTTCGACAAAGTGGCGGATGCCATGGTTCACGGTGTGGGCGGTGGTGCGCCGTGGCTGCTGCAGGGCGGCATCAAATTTTTGTGCCCGGCACCCGGCTATGACCGGCATTTTGCCATCTGCGAATATTTCAACATCGAAATGATCACGATCCCCATGACGGAGAGCGGGCCGGATATGGACATGGTGGAACGGCTGGTATCGGCCGACGAAAAGATCAAGGGCATCTGGTGTGTGCCGAAGTATTCCAACCCGCAGGGCATCACCTATTCCGACGAGACGGTGCGCCGGTTTGCGACGCTGAAGCCGGCGGCGAAGGACTTCCGCATCTTCTGGGACAATGCGTACTGCGTCCATCACATCAGCGACACGCCCGACCGCTTGCTGCCGCTGTACGACGAATGTCTGAAAAATGGCACCGAGGACATGGTTATCATGTATGCCTCGACCAGCAAGATCACGCTGCCCGGCGCAGGTGTGGCGGCGATGGCGACTTCGCCGAAGAATCAGGCGTGGGATCGCAAGCGCACCGGCACCCAGCGGGTCTGCCCGGATAAGATGAATATGATGCGCCATCTGGCTTATCTGAAGGATTTTGACGGACTGATGGCAAAAATGGCCGATCACGCCCGCCTGCTGCGGCCGAAGTTTGATGCACTGTGCACCAAGCTGGAAGCGGAATTCGGCGGCAGCGGTCTGCTGCACTGGCATCGCCCCAACGGTGGCTATTTCGTCAGCGTGGACACCCTCCCCGGCTGTGCGAAGCGGGTGGTGGAATTGTGCGCACAGGGCGGCGTGAAGCTGACCGGTGCAGGGGCAACCTATCCGTACAAAAAAGATCCGCAGGACACCAACATCCGGCTGGCCCCCACGGGCATTGGGATGCCGGAACTGACCGAGGCAACGGAGCTGTTCTGCATCTGCGTTAAGCTGGCCAGTGCAGAGCGGGTATTGGCAGAATAAAATGCATTGATGTTCTGACAGGATGTATTGCATATTTGCAATGCGTCCTGTTTTTTTGTGATGTTGACCGGGCAGAAAATGAAAAAACTACGGAAAACCTCTTTTTTCATGCATTGAAATCGTTTATAATAAAGACAGACCCCGCACAACGACGGATGAAGGAGCGAACCGACCATGATCAATACCAATGAATTTTATTTTACGTCGGCAGACGGTGCCGCCCGTATTTATGTAAAAGAGTGGCTTCCCCACGAAGAACCGAGCGCGGTACTGATTTTTGCCCACGGGCTGGGCGACCATGTGGAGCGATACAGCGATTTTGCTACATTTCTGGCAAAATACGGGGTACTGGTGGCAGGCCCCGATCATCCGGGTCACGGTAAGACTGCCGGTTCACCGGAAAAGCTGGGCTTCTTTGCGGAGGAAAACGGCTGGCAGACGATGGTGGATAACCTGCATATTCTGCAGACGATGGAGCAGGAAGCGCATCCCGGTGTCCCGGTGTTTCTGATGGGGCAGGGGATGGGCGCACTGCTGGTGCGGTGCTATACCATGGACTACTGCGATGAACTCAGCGGAGCGATTCTGTGTGGGTGCGGCGACCAGCCGGAAACGCTGATCCGCGCCGGGCGGATTCTGGCGGCGGCAGAAGCGAAGCGTTTTGGCCCGCA
>JAFTRF010000312.1 GCA_017462405.1 Clostridia bacterium
AGGGCAGCTGTCCGGCATCTGCATTTTCCAGTTGTCGACCCGCCTGTGCATTGCTGGCACAGGGTGCGCGCGACCTGCAGATCTCCGTTGACCTGATGCCCGGCTGTACCGCAGAGGAAACCCGTGCCGTATTGAACACTCGGCGCAGTCTGCGTAATTGCACCGCCGACCAGTATTTCACCGGCATATTCGCCAAAAAAATCGGCTTTGAACTGATGCGCGGCATCGTGACCGACCCCGCCAAGCGCACCGTGGGCGCATTGACCGCATCCGAAACGGCAGCACTGGCCAAACGCTGCCGGGATTGGCGGTTCCCGGTCCTTGCCACCGGCACCTACGCCAACGCACAGGTCACTGCCGGCGGCGCACGGCTGGATGCATTCGACAACGCCATGCAATCGAAAAAAGTCCCCGGTCTGTTTGCCTGCGGCGAGGTGCTGGATGCGGACGGGCTGTGCGGCGGCTTCAACCTGCAGTGGGCATGGAGTTCCGGTCTGCTGGCCGGTATGGGCAGTGCGGCATACTGCGGAAAGGGAGCAAAAAAATGAGTACATTTCGTTATCGTGTATCGGATTTAACGATTCCATTGGATAAAGATACCCCGGCACAGCTGAAAAAAGCCGTCTGCACCGCGCTGCGTGTCAAGGAGGAGCAGATTCTTTCCGTCAAGCTGGCCAAGCGGTCCGTCGATGCCCGGAAGAAAAATGATGTCCGGCTGAATACGACCGCTGAAGTGGTACTGAAAAAAGCACTCCGCGAACCGCTGCCCAAGGGCACCAGCAAATACACGCCCAATCCGTACACCGTCGCACTGCATCCCCGCCCTCTGCGTCAGCCGCTGGTAGTGGGCTGCGGCCCGGCCGGATTGTTCGCCGCACTGGTGCTGGCGATGGCCGGGCAATGCCCGCTGCTGATCGATCGTGGCCGCGCCGTTGCCGACCGTGAAGCGGACGTGCGGAAATTCTGGCAAACCGGTGTGCTGGACACGCAATCCAACGTGCAGTTCGGTGCCGGTGGTGCCGGTGCATTCTCCGACGGCAAACTGAACACCGGCATCAAGGACCCGCGCATCCGGTTCGTGCTGGAGGAATTCGTGCGCTGCGGCGCACCGGAGCAGATCCTCACCGATGCCAAGCCTCACGTCGGCACCGACCGTCTGCACCTGACCATTCACAATTTAATTGAAAAAATTCGTCATCTGGGCGGCAAAGTCTGCTTTGAGACGACGCTGACCCATATCGATACGACCGGCGGCAAGGTCAACGCTGTCACGCTGACCCACAACGGCATCGACCGGGTGATCCACCCCGAATCCGTGATTCTGGCCGTCGGCCACAGCGCACGGGATACCTTTGCTCATCTGTACGACCAAGGCATCCGCATGGAGGCCAAGCCGTTCTCGGTGGGCGCCCGCATCGAGCATCACCAATCTATGATCGACCGGGCGCAGTACGGCACATTCGCCGGACACCGGGCACTGGGTGCCGCCGATTACAAGCTGGCGGTACACACCCCGGACGGGCGCGGCGTGTATACGTTCTGTATGTGCCCCGGCGGCACCGTAGTCGCCGCCGCCTCGGAGGAGGGCATGGTCTGCACCAACGGCATGAGCGAATTTGCCCGTGACAAAGAAAACGCCAATGCCGCCGTGCTGGTGGGCATTTCCCCGGCGGATTTCGGTTCGGACCATCCGCTGGCCGGTATGGTCCTGCAGCGCAAGCTGGAACGGGCCGCGTATCTCGCCGGTGGCGGCGATTACAAAGCCCCGGCACAACTGGTAGGCGATTTCCTGCAGAACCGCCCATCGGTAAACTTCGGCAAGGTCACACCCAGCTACACCCGCGGTGTGACCCCCGCAGACCTGACGCAATGCCTGCCGGAGTCCGTCACCGCCGCCATGCGCGCCGGGCTGGTACAGATGGACCGCGCACTGAAGGGCTTTGCAGACCCCGAAGCCGTGCTGACGGGTGTCGAGGCCCGGAGTTCGTCTCCGGTCCGGATGCTCCGGGGCGAAACCGGCCAATCCGTCACGGTGCAAAGGCTGTACCCCTGCGGTGAGGGCGCCGGGTATGCCGGCGGCATCACCTCTGCCGCCGTGGACGGCATCCGCTGTGCGGAATTTGTATTGAAAAACACAAACATCTGACAGAAAAGAGGGTTCTCCATGAAAAAACCGGAATTACTGGTGCTTGGTATCGACGGCGCTTCTCCGGGCTACATCCGGGAACAGGTGGCACAGGGCCGTCTGCCAAATTTTGCACGGCTGATGAAGCGCGGCGTCCTGTTTGAAGACTGCATGACCGTGTTCCCCAGCATCAGCCCCACTTGCTGGACCTCCGTCTGCACCGGTGCCGTTCCATCGGTCCACGGGGCGTTGTGCCAGTCGGTGCATCAGACCGGCACGCACCCCTTTGACTTTGTAACCCCGTACAACAGCAAAAACATCCACGCACAGCGGTTCTGGGAGACCGCCGCAGAAATTGGCAAACGTTCTTTGATCGTCAACGTCTGCAGTTCCGGTCCGGCCAAGCACGAAAACGTCCTGCAGATCATGGGCGGCACATCCATTGACCCGGATACCAACGTAGAAAACAGCCGGAAATACGGTTTTCCGCCGCAGGTGTTTCGCAACGACGGCGCACAGGTGGCCGCCGATCTGGAAAAAGCCGCCGGCGGCGGTGAATATATGCTGATGATGGCCGATCAGAACTGCATTGCACTTGGACACGGGCAATATCTGTTCCGTCCGGTATTTGCCGATGCACACTATCAGCAGGAGGTTGAGCCGATCGCATGGTTCGTGACGGTTGCACCGGACGGAGTCCGGGTAGGCTGCACCGCCGAAGCCTCCGCACAAGCCCCGGTGTTGTCCGTCGGGCAATGGTCGCCCGTGATGACCCGCCATCTGAAAGTGGCGGACGGCACCCGCCTGCCTTTCCAGTTCTGTGCGCGGCTGGATGCTTTTGACCCGGCCACCGGGCTGTTCACGCTGTTTGTCTCCGGCGGCATGAATTTCGCCACGGAAATTGAAGACCCGATACTGCGGATGGACGTTGCGGAAATCCCCGAAATCTGTATCAGCGATTACGGCGCATTTCACGAGCATCCGGCGCGGCTGGACCCGTATTTCGAGGGCGAAGCCCTTGCACTGGACTGGCATCGTCAGGTGCTGACGAAATGCACGGAAAAATATAAACCGGACATCGTATTTGACTATTACGGCAATATCGACACCCTGAACCATCGCTTCCGCGGCGCTTACGAGGGTGTGCGAAGCACCTACGACGGCGAACACGAACAGGCGCTGGAAGCCTATCCCTGGGCCTATGCACTGGTCGATCAGCACATCGGCTGGCTGCTCGACCACATGACCGATGAAAACACCACCGTGGCACTGATTTCGGACCACGGTTCCGTAGGACACGCCGAAGCCAGAGTACAATGGCGCGTGCTGGAAAACGCCGGGCTGATGACCTATTTTCCCGGTGATCCCGGACGCACATGGCGCAACAAAAACGTGGATTGGAGCCGCACCAAGGCGTACCCGTGGGGAAGCGGCTTTGTCAACGTCAATCTGAAAGGCCGGGAGCCGACCGGCATCGTGGAACCGGAGGACTACGACAAAGTGGTCAAGGAGATCATCCACGCTTTGCAGATGGGGATGCGCTCCTACGACGGCGAAATCATCGCACTGGGCTTTGCCGTGGAAAAGAATCAGGCCGGGTTTGTCGGTCAGGGTAGCGAACACTGCGGCGACGTGGTCTATGGTCTGGTCGGCAGCCGGGTCGGCGGCTATTACGGCGGTGTACACGCCCAGCAGATTCCCTCCGCCCGGAGCAAAACCGGCGACATCCGCGCCCTGTGCCTGTTGAGCGGCCCGGCCTTCCGGGAAAATGTGATTTTGTCCCGTCCCACCGACCTGACGGACTTTGCCCCCACGCTGTGCTATGCGATGGGCTATCCCCAACCCGCAGAGGCCACCGGCGGCGTAGTATTTCAGGCATTCCGCACGAAAAAATAAGCCCGTTTTTGTGAAATTGCCCATAATAAAACGGCTTTCCCGCGCCGTTTTTTTCGGGTAAAAACCCCCTTTTGCTTGACAAATCCCGTCCCGATACGGTACACTATATATTTAGATTCATTGCGTATTTAGGATGAACGGAGGAAAACACAATGCTGAAGAATGAAGAAAAGACCATGGAAAAAGTCATGGCACTTTGCAAGAACCGCGGCTATGTA
>JAFTRF010000313.1 GCA_017462405.1 Clostridia bacterium
AAAAAGGCCGCTGTGCGCGACCTTTTTCGACAAGCTGAGCAAGCGCATTTCCGGGAAATCCGGAAGTGCGCTTGCTCTTTATTAAACGTAAAAAGCCCTCTCAGTCAGCTTCTTGGCTCTCCCAAAGGGAGAGCCAAGAAGCTGGACCGGAATTTTTGCAAAGTCCCTTGCCTCTCGCTATGAAAATATTGTCACTTAAGCCAGCCCCCTCAGTCCGCCCTGCGGGCGTCCAGCTGCTTACTGCGGCCGTCCCCCTTTATCACTGCGTGACATTTCCCCCGCAGTGCGGGGGAATGCCGAATGAAGTGAGGAAGAGGGGGCTTGCGGTCGCATAAATTCTAAAGTTGACAACATTGTCCCTATGAGAGAGTGTGGTCGCATAATTTTCGATAACGCTACCGCAGGGCTGACGGAGAGGACTTGACGTGTTTGTGCACCTCTGCCTGCTGATAACGAAAAAAATCGTAAAAAATAAAAAAATCAGTTGACAAATCAAAACCGATGTGATATAATAACTCACGCTGAAGCACGGCGGCCGTTTCACCTCAATATCGGCTGCGTTTTTTATCGTGCTTTTTTGAATAGGCGGCATCGGCTCGGCCGGTTCCCGTCAATATATTTGCGAGTGTGCTGGAATAGGCAGACAGGCACGTTTGAGGTGCGTGTGTCCACGACGTACGGGTTCAAGTCCCGTCACTCGCACCAGCTTACCAGACTTCTTTCGGAGTCTGGTTTTTTATTTCCGATTGTAATCGAAACCAAAGGAGCCACAACCATGGTTATAGATTTAGCCCAAAAAATATACGGCGATGCCATCCGGCTGAAGCGGTACGACAGCGCGAAAATGCGGTGGTTCTGGCACCGTATGGCACTGAAAAAAGACCTGCACCGTATGCAAGCACAGGTGGATGCGCTGACGGAGCAGCTACGGCAGGAGAAGAGTTGCGCACCATCCGATGAAGAATTGGCACGATATATGAGCCAAATCCTCGAAGCGTGCATCCAGCAGCTGGATTCCGGAGACAGAAGCCGCTATGAACGGGTGCGCCGCATGGTGTGGGGCTTTCACAATCTGCCAAGGGCATTTTTCCCGGTAACGGACCGGATGAAAATTTCAGCGGAAACGGCAATGGAATATTTTGCGCCGTATGCGAAATAACGATCCGTCCGCAAAACGGCACAAAGAAAATAACGCAAAATCGTCCCCGATGGCTGATTTCAAGCCATCGGGACGATTTTTTTGCCCGGAAATGCGCAGTGCAGGCATAAATGCGTCCACTCCGCACACACTATTCCGGGTGATAATATGGAATCATTGTGGCGCGCAACGGAAAAAATGCCGGAATTCCCGGCGCTGGAATCGGATACGAAAACCGATGTACTCATCATCGGCGGCGGCATGGCCGGACTGCTGACGGCATACGCATTGACCAAAGCCGGGGCCGAGGTGCTGCTGATCGAGCGTGATGAACTGTGCGGCGGTGTGACGGGAAATACGACCGCCAAGCTGACGGCCCAGCATGGGCTGATCTACCACCGCATCGCCAAGCAGTTCAGCTGGACGGAAGCCCGGATGTACTGGGAAATCCAGACGGCGGCAATGGAGAAATTCCGCCAGCTCAGCGAACGCTTCCCGTGCGACATGGAAACCAAAGATGCATGGGTGTATGCGCGGCGGCCGCTGCCGGAGATGGAACGGGAAATGGAAACGCTGGATACGTTGAAAATTCCGGCGGAGTACGAGCGCATCGTGCCGCTGCCCTTTGAAACGGCGGGGGCCATCCGTTTCCCGGCGCAGGCGCAGTTTCATCCGCTGAAATTTGCTGCCGGAATCGCACAGGGACTGAACATCCGGACGCATACGGCGGCGCTGTCCTTTGAGGGGCGTACGGTACACACCAACCGCGGCACCATCCGGGCGGAGCAGATCGTCATTGCGACCCATTTTCCCATGCTGAACAAGCACGGTGCGTATTTTCTGAAGCTGTATCAGGACCGCTCCTATGTATTGGCGCTGGAAAATGTGAAAGCCCCCGACGGAATGTACCGGGATGCAGAACCGGGCGGGCTGTCCTTGCGGAACTGGGGCAAATTGTTGCTGCTGGGCGGTGGCGGACACCGGACTGGAAAGCCTTCCGACGGGTGGCGCGGGCTGGAGAAAGCGGCGACACAGTATTATCCCCTGTCCAAGGAAAAATACCGCTGGGCGACGCAGGACTGCATGACGCTGGACGGTTTGCCGTACATCGGGCAGTACGGCAGGCACACGCCGGGTGTATATGTGGCGACGGGGTTCAATAAATGGGGGATGACCTCCGCGATGACGGCGGCGGCGGCACTGAGCGACCTGCTCACGGGGCGGCAGAGCGAATATGCGGAATTGTTTTCACCACAGCGAACCATCCTGCGACCACAGCTTCTGCGGAATGCGGCAGAAGCCGTCAAAAGCTTGTGTACGTTTCGCAAACCGCGCTGTCCGCACATGGGATGTGCATTGCAATGGAATCCGCAGGAGCATTCATGGGATTGTCCTTGCCACGGCTCCCGGTTTACCGGAGAAGGTCGCTTATTGAACAACCCGGCAAACGGGGACATGGATTTGCCGAAAAAACTGCAATAACGCAAAAAGAGTTTCGACCGTTGAAATCGGGTCGGAACTCTTTTTTGCATTATTCGTTCAGCAATGCTTCAAAGCTGACATCAAACACCTTGGCAAAGGCAATGATTTCGATGTCGGTCACGAAGCGTTTGCCGCATTCGATGCGCTGAATGGCGTTTTTGTCAATGTCGATCCCGGCAAGCTGCATCCGGTCGGCCAGTTCCCGTTGGGAAATTTTCATCGCAGTACGAAAAACGGCAATATTCTTGCCGCAGATATTGTTCCGGCCATCTGCAGTTTTATTGATAAACATAAAATTTCCTCACTTTGACATTTTGTGCTTGTCGATAAGAAAATTGTATGTTATAATAATGCACAAATTGACATTCACAAAATGTCATAACAACAGAGGAGCGAGTAAATATGAAAAAACGGGGAATCGCGGTACTGGTGTGCGTGCTGCTGGCGATCTGTGTAGCGGGACTTTTTTACCGGTATCAATACATCGAAATACCAGATCTGAACGCTGTGGATATTTCCACTGCCCAAAAGGCCGTATCCTCCAAGGAACTGATTCCGGCGGTGGAGTACATCTATCACCCCACTGTCCCGGAGGGACTGGTCATCCGCACCAAGCCACAGGTTGGGGAATTTGCGGAGCGTTACAGTAAAATCATTTTATACGTGTCCAAAGGGCCGGAACGCTACGTGGCCGCTGATGCGGAAATTTCATGGTACAATATCTCCGACAAAAAAGACCGTTGGACCTTCTCGATGCCGCTGGTGTCTGCCGATGTGCTGTACATTGATTGCACAGCGTGCTTTGCGGAAGAGGTGGCATGGAAGGACAATTACCGCAACGGAAAGCTGTCCGGGGGTGTGTCGACTACCGAATCGTTCAAAAAATATATTCCCATCGAGGCGCAATACGACAAAAGAGTGCACGATGCATACGAAAAACAGCGGATCGTCTTTGCCATCCCGCTGGAAGAACTGGGCAGTACCCACCCCGATGCTTGTTACATACGTCTGTACGCAGAGGGACGGGAAAACATCCGGATCAACTTTCGTATGACGTGGGAATCCATCTGAAATATATAAGAAAAGGGTGTACCGCACAGAAATACGGTACACCCTTTTTGCAGTTATTTTTTCATGTCTGAAAACAGAAATGCGTTCGGCACGTCTGATTACAGTTCCACGCCGAGAAAATGCTTCGCCGCAATGCCGACAAAGAACGAGACGACCGCAACGCCGACGCTGATGAGCGCCATTTCCCAGAAACGGGACTTGAACGGGCGGCTTTGTGCGACGGACGTGTAAAACGTGAAGCCGGCAATGATCAGAATCACGATGACCAGCATGGAAATCAATGCCGCCATGTACTGCGCGTTGGGGAAAATCAGATACGGTGCGATCAGCGCCACCACCGTCAGCAGATACGCGATGCCGGTGTAGGTGCAGGACTTCAGTGCATCGGTGCGGCCTTCGCTGCGGGCGGCCAAAAATTCACTGGATGCCATGGAAAACGTCGCAGAAATGCCGATGATGAGTCCGGACAGCGCAATCAGCCGGGTATTCTGCATCGCAAAGGTGAAGCCGGCCAGACTGCCGGTCAGTTCGACCAGTGCGTCGTTGAGGCCCAGCACCATACTGCCGACGTACTGCAGGCGCTCCTCGTCGAGCATCGCCAGCAGGGCGTGTTCATGCTCGTTTTCCTGCTTGCGGATGTAGGCGCTTTCCGGTACCTCCTGCGCCAGCTGGTCGTATTCCTCCTGCGCCCGGCCTTCGCCGTGCTCCATCAGCTTTACCGCAAAGGTAAAGCCCAGCAGCCACGCCATCAGCACGTACCACGTCACCTTCCACATATTGGGCTTCAGGTCGCGTTGGGTGTACTTCTTCCAGATTTCGCAGTGGGCGCGCTCCTCTCTGGCCAGCCGCCGGAGGGTTTCCTTGTTTTCCTCGCCTTTGGCGAATTTTGCAATCTTGGTATAGATCACGCTTTCGTCCAGTTCGCTCTGCTGCATTTTTGCGATGCGTTCCAGATTTTCCTTGGAAATATCATGTGTCATATAAATCCATCCTTCCCCGCCGCAGAGGTGCGGCGCTACATTTATCATTGTATATATCATATATCGTTTTTGCGCAAAAAACAATACAAAAGGGATTTTGTTTTGCGGGAAATGCGGAAAAATGTTGAATCCGACGGCGGTTTTGTGTATAATAAAAGCGATTAAGCGGAGGGCGGTGCCCCTCGGAGGAAGCAAAACGGAGGAGTTTCAATCATGGCAGAGACATCGGGCAAAAATCAGGAGCGCAGATTCGCGAAACCGCCGAAGAAGAACGACGGCGGACTGGCGGGCAAACTCAACAGCATGCTGACCGTATGGACACCGGTGGATCCGGGCTATAAGCTGGAAGATCTGGTGCTGGACCCGGAGGTACGGGAAGAACTGCTGGACGTTACGGCGTACTATCGGTGCATGACCCGGATCATGGATGAGTGGGGTCTGCGCGACCGCTATCAGACCCGGACCAACCTGACGGTCAACCTGTACGGCGATTCCGGTACCGGCAAGACGATGGCAGCACACGCCATCGCACACGCGCTGGACAAAAAGGTCATTTTCGTGGACTACGCAGAAATTGAGTCCAAATACGTGGGTGAGACGGCCAAAAACATCAAGCGGCTGTTTCAGACGGCGGACGAGCTGGGGGCCAT
>JAFTRF010000314.1 GCA_017462405.1 Clostridia bacterium
ACACAAGCTTTGCTGTCTGCCGCCTGCTACTTACCGTAGCTTCCTGGAAGCTGCTTAAAACAAAACCAGGACCTCATTTCTGAGATCCTGGCAAAAACTTTTTTGTTTTTTCATCTGTCTACTTGACAGGGAGCGGTTCATTCAAAATCCGGAGTAAGGTCGTTTCAATTCAGGCTGTTTTTTCGCAGATGCTTTTATTTTATTATGTATCGTCCTCAGGCATTCATCTGCGCCAGTGCGTCACGCACCTGTGCTTCCACATCGGCGGGCAGACTCTTCTGCGCATCGCGTGCCATCCCCTTGGTGGTGATGGCCGGCAGGATGGTCACGGTCACGTCTGTCGGCACACACATCATGCCGTTGGCCTCAAAGCAGGCACGGGCATTGCGGATGGCCACCGGTACGATTGCCGCACCGGTCTTGGTTGCAATGCGGAATGCACCGCCCTTGAATTCACCCATGCCGCCTTCCTCGCCCTTGTAGCGGGTGCCTTCGGGAAAGATGATGAAGCTTTCGCCGCTTTTTACGATGTCCGTTGCAGCATTCAGCGCGCGGACACTGGCTTTGACGTCCTCGCGGTCCACAAACACGCATCGCAGCAGGTTCATCCAGCGGTTGACCAGCGGGATTTTCTTGGATTCAATTTTGGCCAGAATGCCGTGGGGACGGTCCAGCGCCGTCAGCATCAGCGGAATGTCAAACAATCCGCGGTGGTTGGCCACGAAGACGCAGTTGGTATCGGTGGGAATGTTCTCCTTGCCGATGACCGTCACCTTGACACCGGCCAGCTTGATCAGCGTCTCGCACCAATGGCGCACGTGCTTGTCGGTGATGGCAAAGACAGCCTCCCGCTCGCCTGCCGCCAGCAGCTTTTCACCCTTGCGCAGGGTAGGATAATGCCACAGCAGATACCCGAAGAAATACGCAAAAAATCGAATGGTCCGCAACAGTTTCATAATTCCCGCTCCTTTTGAAATATGAGTTTGATGGATGTATTGAAAAGCCCTTTTGTCAAGGGGGACAAAAGGGGATTTTCCGTGGTATAACCTGCGCCGTCCGGGTCTGGTCAATACTCGTTGCTCTGCCAAGCATCGTAGTCGGGAGACGAATCGACGGTTGCTCTGAAAATAATTTTACCGTTTACATCGTAAGCAGAATAAACGTTTTCCGTGTAATACCAGATGCTGCTGATCATCGGCGGCGTGTTCTCGTATATGCCAGTGATGTTTTCTGATACAATCAGGTAGAAATGACCATAATCCAAAAAGATCGTCGGACTACCTGCATCGAAGCCTTTCAGAAGAAACTCTCTCGGATACACCGGAACACCGTCTTTTTCCCCGATGCGCTTATCCGGGAATTTCAGTTCGGATTCTTTTTCCTTTCCGGTGACTTTCAGATCATCATTGACCGTAAATAGCCACTGGACCGGATAGCCGCCTGAGCCGGAACCGACAAAATCGCCATCGTCCGACTGCGCATGGATGGTCAGAACGAAGCCGTCATCCGACATTTCTGCCGCGGACAGGCTGTCGTAATCCGAGCCTGCAATACATTGACTTTTCACAACTGTCCCCGCTGCATCGATGATGAGCATATAAATATCGGTCGGGGACCAGACGCCTTGTGTGTCGGTTTCCGGAGTTTCGATGGCGCCGAAGAAGTAAAAGTATCCGTCTTTTTCAAAGCAATAATTCAGTGCCGCACCCTTTACATGGTCAAGCGGCAGGTCGAACTGTAGTTTTCCGTCCTTATCACACTTTACAATCCGGGAGACGACTCCTTTGTCGCTGGCCCAGTGCCCATCATCATAAGCATAATCCTCAAAGCCCAGCACAAACAAAAAGCCGCCGTCCTTCGTAGCCGTCAGCGTATCCACATAACAGGCATCGTCCGCACTGCAAACATACTCGGCCATGGTTTCGCCGTACAAATCCATCATCCAGACACGATGCGTAGCTGTTCTGTTCTGCTCGTCCACCGCAACGGTTTCTGTTTTCAACAATCGACCGTCAAAAACCTTCGCCCCGTGGAACATATTCTGCGCCACGATATTCCGGAACGCTTCGGGCACTTGTCCGATCGATTCTGCTTTTTTAAAATGATCCGGACGATTTTGCATTGTATTGCCAGTGCATCCCGATAACATCAGCATACACAGCAATACCGCCATCAGTCTGATTGCAGTCCACGTTTTTTTCATCCGCTGCACATCCCCTGTCTGATACTTGATGTCAAACCTTTGTTACGTACATTATATCGTATCTCCCTGAAAAAAGCAACAACCGTCAACGATACAAATCGCATCGTTGACGGTTGTTATTGTGGTGCCGGTGGCCGGACTCGAACCGGCACGCCATCGCTGGCGGTGGATTTTGAGTCCACTACGTCTGCCATTCCATCACACCGGCTGATACGCGTTGTATTATAACACACTCCGTCCGAAAATGCAAGCATTATTTTTGCCGCAGCACAAAAAAATACCCCGGCAATGCCGGGGCAATCCTCAATAGCCAAAAATTCCGGTGAGGGAATCGTCGTTTTCGATCCAGTCACTGACGGGGATGATGCGGTACTCGGTTTTGGTGTCGCGCACGACGACCGTCTCGATGCCGGCGTTGATGATGGTGCGCTTGCACATCATGCAGCTGTTCGTACCGCTGACCAGTTCGTCGCTGTCCGGCAGTACACACGCCATGTACAGCGTCGCGCCGATCATCTGATCGCGCGGTGCGGCAATGATGGCATTGGCCTCCGCATGGACCGAACGGCACAGTTCGTAGCGTTCACCGCGCGGAATGTTCAGCCGGTCGCGCATACAATAGCCGATGTCGCTGCAGTTTTTGCGGCCGCGGGGCGCGCCGTTGTAGCCGGTGGCAATGATGCTGTCGTTTTTCACGATGATGGCACCGTAGGCTTTCCGCAGGCAGGTACTGCGCTCCGCCACGGTCTGGGCAATGTCCAGATAATAATTGATTTTATCGGTTCTTGGCATAACTGTTCCGCCTTTCGTTGGTTTTTTTCGCAAAAGTATGGCATACCACGGTCCGGTATGGTATAATGGACCCGGACGTGCTGTATGAGTTCTTTTTTATTATAGCAAACAACCGGAACTGTTGCAAGGGTCATCCGGAAATATACGTATAAAACGGAGGATTTGAATTTTCATGAGACTTTCCGATATCAATGTCATCCGGGAGCTGCTGGGCCGCCACGGTTTCCGGTTCAGCAAGGCGCTGGGACAAAACTTTCTGATCAACCCCAGCGTATGCCCCCGCATGGCGGAAATGGGCGGTGCAGCCCCCGGTGTGGGTGTACTGGAAATCGGGCCGGGCATCGGTGTGCTGACCGTTGAACTGGCGCAGCGGGCCGACAAGGTCGTGGCCGTCGAGCTGGATGATCGTCTGCTGCCGGTGCTGGCCGAAACGCTGGCCGACTACCCCAATGCCAAGGTCATCCACGGCGATGCCATGAAACTCGATCTGGGGCAGATCATTGCCGAGGAATTTGCCGGGCTGGACGTGGCCATCTGCGCCAACCTGCCGTATTACATCACCTCCCCCATCATCATGAAGCTGCTGGAGGACAAGCTGCCGGTCCGCTCCATTACCGTCATGGTACAAAAGGAGGCCGCCGACCGCATCTGCGCCGCACCCGGTACCAGAGAATCCGGCGCACTGAGTCTGGGTGTATCGTATTATGCCGATCCCGAAATTCTGTTCAAAGTCTCCCGCGGCAGCTTTATGCCGGCACCCAACGTGGATTCCGCCGTCATCCGGCTGAACGTCCGCCCGCCGCAGTATGCGCCCCGCTCGGAAAAGCAGCTGTTCGGCCTCATCAAGGCCGCTTTTGGTCAGCGACGCAAAACGCTGATGAACGCCCTGTCCTCCAAAGCGCTGCCCAAGGATGTACTGGCCGCCGCCATGGCAGAGGTCGGGCTGTCCCCCACCGCCCGCGCCGAGGAATTGACGATGGACCAGTTTGTCCGGCTCAGCGATGCGCTGCCGGAAGGCTGTGTGGCACCACGCTGAGGAGGGGTATGAGATGAAATTATCCGTGTCGAGGGTTGCCGCATGGGGACTGTGCGGCGCAGCAGGCTTTTTCCTGCTGATGACCTTGCTGCTCAGTACCGCCGGAATGCGCGACGAAACCCGTATGATGTTCACGCTGACCATGATCCTTGCCGGGCTGAGTTTCTGCATGGTACATGTTGAGCGCGCACTGGACGAAGACGAACAGGCCCCCGCACCGGCCGCCGAATCCGCAGACCTGCTGCATCAGGCGGTCGCTGCAATGGAGCGTTGGGAATCCTCCGATGCGCCGGAGGATTGGGCCGCTTTTCAGCAGAAGGCCGGCGAAGCCCTGCTGTCGCTGGGCGAAGTGTCGCTGTCGCCCCGGAATCAGGCGGTCGCTGCCGTAGCCGATGCGATCACCGCCCGCCGCGCCGTGATGGAGGAACCCGACGATGCGCTGCGTCCGCTGCTCGTGCGCACCGCCGAAGCACAGGCGCTGAACGCATTTCGTCTGTTCCGCAAGGCCATGGAAAAGTAAACATCACAAGAACCATCAAAAATCCTGCTGTGTTGCAAACAGCAGGATTTTTTGCATTATGGAATATCACAGCCGCCGGAGCAGTGCCTGCGCGCCCTTTTTCAGAAATGTGATGTTTTCTTCACGGTACACCGTGTCCTTTTTCGTGTGGATGCGGTCCAGATACAGGACACCAAACCGACGGGACTTTTTCAGCGCTGCTACACCGACACCCATCGGAAAATTGGACTGATCGGACGGGTAAAATACTCCCTTGGTCAGCACCTCCGCCTGCACCGTATCGTCGCTTGTAAAGCATTCTGCCAGCAGCGGTGCCATCATCCGCGCTTTTTTCCGCACGGCGAAAAGCATATATTCACCATCGGATACACAATCGAAATTGATGAGCAGTTTCTGCTTCATCTGCTTTTTGTGCGCCGATGCAAACGCCGACGAGCCGAACAAGCCCATTTCTTCCAGATCAAAAAAGACGAAGGCCGCCTTGGAGCGTTCTGTTTCGGGCAGTTCCGTCATCAGATCCAGCAAAACCGTGACACCGGAGGTATTGTCGTTGACGGTGTGCTTGTTGGCCGGACCGGCGATCATCAGCCACAGCAGACCCAGCAGTACCACATCATACAGCCAGAATCCGATCTGCCCCATGACGCCTTCATTCACTTCCACGCCCAACATCGTCAGCAGTGCCCTAGCCGCCAAATACAACAGTACCACGCCGCCAATCAGCATCGCAAAAATTGCCAGCACAATCACAACCTGATACAGCAGATATATGCCGAAATGCTTCGGCGTCGCAAAATTGGGAAACGGCATTACCGCGCAGGTATCGTAGTGTGCGGTAAACACCACTTCCGCCTGCTCCGGATCACCGACCACGATGTTGCGGACACCGAACACCCCTTTTTCTACGCGGCAGGGCAAGCCCTGCTCTGCTGCTGCCGACTGCACGTATTCAATAAATGCGGTTTTTTGCTTTTTGGTTTTCCGGATCTGGTATTGCTCCATCACCGTCCGGGTCGTCTTTGTCATACGCGTCACATCCTTTGCATTGCTGCATTCTTCTGTCGGTTATTGTAGCACACTTTCATATTGCTGTCAATGTACGCAAAAAATCCCCGCCGGGCCTGCACCCGACGGGGATTTTGCTATTCAGTTACGACTGAAGCGACCGGAAATCAACCCTTGGTGGGCTCATACAGGTCCTTCAGGCGGAGCAGATGCTCATAACGTGCCGTCGCATTGGCCTCAGCCTTGTCAAACAGCTCGGCTGCACGATCCGGGAAGGAGCGCACCAGCGAGGAGTAACGGGCTTCGCCCATGATGAAGTCGCGGTAGCTTGCGGTACCCTGCTTGCTGTCGATGGTGAAGGGGTTCTTGCCCTGCTCCTTCAGCGCGGGGTTGAAGCGGAACATATTCCAGTAGCCGCAGGCCACAGCCTTCTTCATTTCATCCTGGCAGTGGATCATGCCGCCCTTGATGCTGTGCATCTCGCAGGGTGCGTAGCCGATGATCAGGGACGGGCCCGGATAAGCCTCGGCTTCGGCAATTGCCTTGATGGTCTGATTCATGTCGGCGCCCATGGCGATCTGTGCCACGTAGATATAGCCGTAGGACATGGCGATCTCAGCCAGCGACTTCTTGGCGATGGACTTACCGGCAGCGGCAAACTGTGCCACCTGACCGATCTGAGAAGCCTTGGAAGCCTGACCACCGGTGTTGGAGTACACTTCGGTATCGAACACCATGATGTTGATGTCTTCGCCGGAAGCCAGCACATGGTCCACACCGCCGAAGCCGATGTCGTAAGCCCAGCCGTCACCGCCGAAGATCCACACGGACTTCTTGGACAGGTAATCCTTGTCGGCCAGAATGCTCTTGCAGCGGTCGCAATCGCCGTGCTTCTCCAGTTCAGCTACCAGTGCATCGGTTGCTGCGCCGTTCTTCTTGCCGTCGTTGACGGTATCGAGGTAAGCCTGTGCAGCGGCCTTCAGTGCATCGTCGGCCTTGTCGCAGGAGGCGATTTCCTTCACCTTGTCGATGGCGCGGGTGCGGATGGCCTTCTGACCCAGATACATACCCAGACCGTGCTCGGCATTGTCCTCAAACAGGGAGTTTGCCCATGCGGGGCCCTGACCCTTCTTGTTCACGGTGTAGGGAGAGGTTGCGGCAGGACCGCCCCAGATGGAGGAACAGCCGGTCGCGTTGGAAATATACATACGGTCGCCAAACAGCTGGGTCACGAGACGTGCATAAGCGGTCTCGGCGCAGCCTGCGCAGGAACCGGAGAACTCAAGCAGCGGCTTGCGGTACTGGGAAGCGATCACGGTGTCGCCCACGGTTTCGGGCTTCACGGTCACCTTGTCCACACAGTAATCGAACACGGCCTGCTGGTCTTCCTGACTCTCGCGGGAAACCATCTTCAGAGACTTGGTCGGGCACACGCCTACGCACACACCGCAGCCCATGCAATCCATCGGAGAAATGGCCAGCGTGTAGGTGTAGTTGGTCTTGACGACCGGCTTGGGTGCCTTCTTCATGTTGTCCGGAGCGGCAGCCACTTCATCGGCATTCAGTGCGAAGGGACGGATGGTTGCGTGCGGACATACGAATGCGCACTTGTTGCACTTGGCGCAGGTCTTTTCGTTCCACTCAGGTACCATCACGGCCACGCCGCGCTTCTCGTATGCGGATGCGCCCTGCTCAAAGGTACCGTCCGCATGATCCATGAACGCAGATACCGGCAAGGAGTCGCCGTCCATCTTGCCCACGGGCTTCAGGATGTTGTCCACCATCTTCACCAGCTTGGCGGGGCCGTGCTGGGTAGCGGCGACAGCTTCGTCCTGTGCGTTTGCCCAATCGGCCGGTACGTCCACCTTCACGAATGCGGTAGCGCCGACGTCGATGGCCTTATGGTTCATATCCACGATATCCTGACCCTTCTTCAGGTAGGACTTGGTGGCAGCATCCTTCATATACTGGATGGCTTCGGCCTGCGGCATCACGTTGGCCAGCGTGAAGAACGCGGACTGCAGGATGGTGTTGGTGCGCTTGCCCATACCGATTTCAATGGCCTTGTCAATGGCATTGATGGTATACAGCTGGATGTTGTTATTGGCAATATAGCGCTTGGCTTCAGCGGACATATGCTTGTCCAGCTCCTCGGCGGTCCACTGGCAGTTGATCATGAAGATACCGCCGGGCTTCACGTCGTTGACCATCTTGTAGCCCTTGGTTACATAGGACGGGTTGTGGCAGGCCACAAAGTCCGCCTTATTGATATAGTAGGGGCTCTTGATGGGCTGGTCGCCGAAGCGCAGATGAGAAATGGTGATA
>JAFTRF010000315.1 GCA_017462405.1 Clostridia bacterium
ACACAAGCTTTGCTGTCTGCCGCCTGCTACTTACCGTAGCTTCCTGGAAGCTGCTTAAAACAAAACCAGGACCTCATTTCTGAGATCCTGGCAAAAACTTTTTTGTTTTTTCATCTGTCTACTTGACAGGGAGCGGTTCATGATGCACAGCGAGACGGTTTTTGTTTATTGAAAAAAAGTATATTTTTGAAAGAATGATATTGACAGGCTGATATCAAGATGCTATAATAAAAACATAGATTGAAACAACCTCAAAATTTAATTCATGAAACGGGGTGTATTTTATGAAGAAAATCACAAAGCATGCGTGGCAGAAAATCATTCCCGTGGCGGTGATTATTGCGGCACTGATTTTCGGCGGCGTGTATTATGCGCTGACATGGGACACGGTGACGACGTTCCGGTATCAGAATGTCGGGAAATGCAACTACAGTGAGGTGAGCGGTCCCGGACCGTTGGATTGTTTTTTGGCGGTACAGAATGCACAAGGAACAGATGTGGAAGTTCGCAAGATGGGGTATGATTCAGACGGGAAACTCATCAAAGCGGGAGATGGTGCCAGCTATGGCGTGATTGCCGTTGTCAAGGTGATTCACAGCGAAAACGTATTGATGGAAAGTCTGGACGAGTATACGCTGAAAGACCAGCAGTGGGTCCGGGATTACCGTGGATACCGCAGAATCCAGCCATGGGAGAATTGCCGACAAAAACTTCCGGAATTTATTTCCGGCTATACGCAGACCCGTGTGGTGATTCAGGAGATGCTGCATCAGACGGCGGCGACGCAGTTCCGGGCAGGCGATACCGTTACCATCTGTGAGCCGTATTATGTACTGGACGGTCGGGTGCCCGACGTGCTGGCAGAAAAAACGCATGGGGAAGACCGGTACTCCGTACAGGCAACTGACCCGGAGCTGGGGTGGATTCCGATGGAGGCCGGGGAAACATACGTCATCTTCGGACGGAGCGTGGTTGGAGAGGATTTCATCACAAGCAATGATATTATAGCCGGTGCTTTTTCGGCATTCAGGTGTATATTGATGAATCCGGACGCAGCCGACCTGTATCTCCAGCGCAATGGCGTATATTGCCTGTCGTCTCCGGAGAAAATGGCCGGCTGGTGGCCGGGGTCTTACCTGACGATGTGGCAGAAAAGCGTGGACTATCTGAAAGAAACCTACGATTTTGAGAAATATGGGCTGAAGTAAGTCAAAAATGCCGCTGTGCAGTAAAGCGCGGCGGCATTTTTGACATTTATTCGTAGGTGTGCGTACAGACCTCGTGGATTTTGTCCCGGAGCTTGAGAAAATCGGTGAATGCATCCGGCTTCTGCGCCGGGTTCCGCAGCAGTGCTGCCGGGTGCAGGGTGGCCATCATCCATACGCCGTTGCGCTGGATGAATTCGCCGTGCTGCCGCGTGATTTTGATGTTGGGGTCCATCAGTCGCGCCGCGGCAATGCGCCCCAGACAGACGATGATCTTCGGGCGGATCATGGCCACCTGCTTCCGCAGCCACGGAATGCAGGCATCCTGCTCCTCCGGGAGCGGGTCGCGGTTACGCGGCGGCCGGCATTTGATGATGTTCGCAATATAAATGTTTTTGTTCCGGTCCAGATCGATGACCGCCAACAGCTTGTCGAGCAGCTGACCGGCCAACCCCACGAACGGCTCACCCTGCAGGTCCTCGTTTTCGCCGGGGCCTTCACCGATGAACATGACTTCGGCACTGGTGTTGCCTACGCCGAACACGACATGATGCCGTCCCTCGCAGAGCCCGCATTTCTTGCAGGCCATACATTCTGCTTTCAGCGCATCCCATTTTGTATCCATATAAATAATCGCCGCCTTTTCCGTAAACGAGCATTGTTTCGTATGATGTCGTATTATTTCGTATGATGTCGTATTATAATGATAGCAAATCCCGCAACAAAAAACAAGCAGAAAATTTTTTGTGGAATGTTCCAAAAACAGTTGAATTACCGGCAAAAAAGGTGTATGATAGTAATACATAAAATTCTGATTATGGAGTTGATCTGTTGTGAGCAAAGTAATGGTAGAAACTTCTGCCCGTCACGTACATGTAACCGCAGAGGATCTGGCTGTCCTGTTCGGTGAAGGCTTCGAGCTGTCCGTGAAGAAGATGCTGTCCCAGCCGGGTCAGTTTGCCACCAACGAGCGCGTGACCGTCGTAGGCCCCAAGGGTGCCCTGCCGAACGTATCCATCCTCGGTCCGGTGCGCAAGGCCTCTCAGGTGGAGCTGGCTCTGACCGACGCCCGTAAGATCGGCATCGTGGCTCCCGTCCGCGAGTCCGGTGACGTTGCCGGTACCCCCGGTTGCAAGCTGGTTGGCCCGAAGGGCGAGGTCGAGATCGCCGAGGGCGTGATCGCTGCCAAGCGCCACATCCACTTCACCCCCGCTGAGGCTGCTGAGTTCGGCGTGGTGGACAAGGAAGTCGTTTCCGTTAAGGTGGACACCAACGGCCGTAGCCTGATCTTCGGCGACGTGGTGGTTCGCGTAAACGAGAACTTCGCTGCCGCAATGCACATCGACACCGATGAATCCAACGCTGCCGGCTGTGCCGGTGCCGTGTTCGGCGAAATCGTGAAGTAATTCCTGTTCGCACGATGCAAACCGGGTTGCCGGAATTTTTTCGGCAGTCCGGTTTTGTGTTTTTTTGCGGTAATATATCAACCTATTTCAGAAAGGATGTTGCTGTGTTGACGATGTTCAGTGCCGCCGCGGGCGTGGGCTCTCTGGCGACTTCTATCATCAGCGCCGTGGCAACCATGCTGTTTCTCGGATTTCTGATGACCCGTGTCACGAAACGGCTGCGGCTGCCAAATGTTTCGGCGTATATTATTACCGGTATCCTGATCGGTCCGTATTGCCTGAATCTGATTCCGATGAGCATCATCGAGGGCATGGACTTCCTGTCGGATATCGCGCTGGCCTTTATCGCGTTCAGTACCGGTGAATTTTTCCGGCTGGAAGTGCTGAAGAAAAACGGCATGAAAGTGGCCATCATCGCCGTTATGGAAGCGCTGGTGTCCTCCGTGCTGGTGTTTATCCTGACGTACTTCGTTTTGCGGCTGGATCTCGCATTTTCCATTGTGGTGTCGGCGTTGGCTTCGGCAACGGCCTCCACTTCGACTATGATGACCATCCGGCAGACCCGTGCCAAGGGCGATTTTGTCAATACGCTCCTGCTGGTCATCGCAGTGGACAACATCATCGCGCTGCTAGCTTACAGTATGTCGATTTCCATCGCAACCAATATGCTCTCCGGCGCAAAACTGAATCCTGAAGACATCCTGATGCCGGTGCTGACCAACCTGTTTGTCATGGCGCTGGGCTATGTGTTCGGCGTATTCCTGCGCGTGATGATCGGTGAAAAGCGCTCCAGCGACAACCGGCTGATTATTGCGATTGCATTCCTGTTTGCATTCTGTGGTGTCTGCACCATCCTCAACATCTCGCCGTTGCTGGGCTGTATGACGATGGGCATGACCTACATCAATCTGGAGGGCGAAGATAAGCTGTTCAAACAGATCAACTATTTCAGCCCGCCGTTCATGCTGCTGTATTTTGTGCGTTCCGGTCTGAATTTTGACATGAGCGCCCTGTTTGATTCCAGTTCCATCGGCTCGGCGCCGCTGCTGCTGATCGGCATCCTGTATTTCGTAGTGCGTATCATCGGTAAGTTCGTCGGTTCCTACACCGGTTGCTTCATGGTCGGCAAGGACAAATCCGTGCGCAATTATCTGGGCATGGCGCTGGTTCCGCAGGCCGGTGTGGCCATCGGTCTGGCCGCGCTGGGCGCCCGTGCGCTGGGCGGTGAAATGGGCGATGCACTGCAGACCATCATCCTGTCCTCCAGCATCCTGTACGAGCTGGTCGGACCGGCCTGTGCCAAAGCGTCGCTGTATCTGTCCAAGTCCTATTCCAACAATCTGGAGGAACTGGTGCAGGTCGAGGAGAAGAAGGCCGACGGCGAACAGAAATCGTCGTTGGATCTGCTGATCGAGCGCATTCAGAAGATCCAGCAGGAAATGCCGGAGCATACCGAGGAAACCGAGGAAGAGCAGGCATTTACCCGTGCGGCGGAAGAATATGAAATGGCTCCGGTGCGCCGAGCGCGGACCGGAAGACGATAAAGGAGGGGGCTGCGATGAATTATACGGATCCCATTGCCAACATGCTGGGCCCGTGGTCCCAGGAATTCAATCTGAAGTCGATTTTGCTGCGCATGAGCATTGCCATCATATGTGCAGCGCTGATTGGCTGGGAGCGTTCGAGCAAGCGCCATGCCGCCGGATTCCGGACGTTTATTCTGGTATCGGTGGGCTGTACGGTCGCCATGATGCTGGATCGTTTTCTGGCACACGGCAACAGCGGATATGCATACCTGCTGTCTGCGGCAACGATTGTAGGTATCGCCATCGTCACGACCAACTCGGTGCTGTTCAGCTCCCGGAATCAGATCAAGGGTCTGACCACGGCGGTGGGTATGTGGGCCTGTGGTATTGTGGGCCTAAGTGCCGGTGCAGGATATTACACCATCAGCGCCATCGGGTTTGCGGCGGTGTATTGCAGCCTGTCGTTTTTCCCGGCAATCGAGACGTACCTCAAGCATCGCTCCAATCATTTTGACATTCATCTGGAACTGACGAAGCCATGCTATCTGCAGAATTTTGTGACCACCATCCGTCGGCTTGGTCTGACGATTGACGACGTAGAATCCAACCCGGCCTACATCGGCTCCGGGCTGAGTGTGTACACGGTGTCGATTTCCATTGTCAGCCCAGAACTGAAAAAGTACAAGACGCACCACGAAATCGTGGAGGCGCTGAGTACGCTGGATTACGTGTATTACATCGAAGAAATGTACCGGCAATAAGCAGCAAACAAAAAAGCGAACCGCTCACAGGAACGGTTCGCTTTTTTACTGCAATAAAAACTTATTCGCCGTAGCCGTTGGGGTTCTGGCTCTGCCACTTCCACGTGTCACGGCACATATCCTCGATGCCGTACTGTGCCTTCCAGCCCAGTTCATTGAGCGCACGGGACGGATCGGAGTACACCACGGCCAGATCGCCCTCGCGGCGGTCGCCGATGCGGTAATTTACATTCACGCCGGTAACTTTCATGAACGCATGTACCAGATTCAGCACGCTGTAGCCTTCGCCGGTGCCGAGGTTGTACACAAACTCGCCTTCGCCGGCCAGCGTCTTTTCCACTGCGTTGATGTGACCGCGGGCCAGATCAACTACATGGATGTAGTCGCGCAGACAGGTGCCGTCGGGGGTATCGTAGTCATTGCCGAATACAGTCAGAATGGGCAGCTTGCCTACGGCAACGCGGGCGATGTAGGGCATCAGGTTGTTCGGGATGCCGTTGGGGTCCTCA
>JAFTRF010000027.1 GCA_017462405.1 Clostridia bacterium
AACAACGGCAAGGAGCTGCTGAAGTGCGTCAACCAGTACATTGACCAGTGGGGCCTGGAAGATGGCTTCCGCAAGTATGTCAATGAAAGCTGCACCTTCTGCGGGTCGTTGGTCGACCGGATCGTGCCGGGGCGCATCCGCGATGAAGCGGAGGCGGCGCGGCTGGCCGAAAAGCACGGCTACGCCGACCCCTTGCTGGATGTGGGCGAGGTATTCGGCCTGTGGGTCATCGAAGGAGACGAAGCGCTGGCGCAGAAACTGCCGTTTCATCGGGCCGGGCTGGATGCATTTGTTTTCACAGTACCCGACATGACGCCCTACAAAAAGCGCAAGGTCCGCATCCTCAACGGCGCACACACCGGATTTGTGCCGGGGGCGTACCTGAGCGGGCTGGACATTGTCCGCGAATGCATGGACGACCCGATCATCCGTGGATTTATGGAAAAAATGCTGTTGGAGGAAATCGTGCCCGTACTGCCGCTGGACAAAGCAGATTGCCTGCAGTTTGCCGCCGCCGTGACGGATCGGTTCCGGAATCCGTTTGTGGACCACGCATTGATGAGCATCAGCCTCAATTCCACGTCCAAGTGGCGGGCGCGCAATCTGCCCAGCCTGCTGGAATACGTCGCGGCCAACAATGCGTTGCCGCCGTGCCTGACGACGAGTCTGGCGGCATACATTGCATTTTTCAGCAGCGAAATACAGGAACTGACAGACATTGGGTTGGTGTGCCGCCGCCCCAAGGGCAACACCTACCTTTGCATGGACGACCGCTGGGTGCTGGAGTTTTACCATGCGCACCGGGCCGATGATCCGGAGACGCTGACCCGTGCCGTACTGACCAATGTACGGATGTGGGGACAGGACCTGACGGAAATCTCCGGATTGGAGGACGCTGTGACCAGACAACTGAAGCGCATCCGCACCGAGGGCGCACGTGCGGCATTTGCGGCTTGTTTATAAGGAAGGAACTATGGATTTGATTCAGATTCACCCGGCAGACAATGTCGCGGTAGCTTTACGTGAAGTCCCTGCGGGGACGACGTTTCGGGGTATCACGGCACGATCGGACATTCCTCAAGGACATAAAATGGCGTTGAAGCCCATCGAGGCACAAGCACCGGTCGTCAAATACGGCTTTCCGGTCGGTCGTGCCGCCGACCCTATCGCGCCGGGGGCATGGGTGCATACCCACAACATGAAAACCAATCTTGACGGCGAGATGCAATATACCTATCATCCCGACATTTCCTTTCCGGTACCGCGGATACCCGCCGTGTTCCGCGGCTATCGACGGCGGGACGGCAAGGCGGGCATCCGCAACGAGTTATGGATCATTCCCACCGTGGGCTGTGTCAACGACGTGGCCAAGGCGCTGGCACAGGAAAATGCCGATTTGGTGTGCGGCACCATTGACGGGCTGTACACGTTCACCCATCCGTTCGGCTGTTCGCAGACTGGTGCAGACCATGCGCAGACGCGGAAACTGCTGGCGGCATTGGCCCGCCACCCCAATGCGGGCGGGGTGCTGATCCTGCATCTGGGGTGCGAAAATCTGACCCATGAACAGTTTACGGCGGAATTGGGAACATACGACCCGGAGCGGGTAAAGTTTCTGACCTGTCAGGCGGTGGAGGATGAACTGGAGGCCGGGCGGATGCTGCTGCAGGAACTGGCAGATTACGCCGCCCAGTTTCACCGGGAGGAGATCCCGGCATCTGAGTTGGTCGTCGGCATGAAGTGCGGCGGCTCCGACGGACTCAGCGGCATCACCGCCAATCCCGCGGTGGGGCGGTTTTCCGACGCACTGGTATCTATGGGTGGTACCACGGTACTGACGGAGGTGCCCGAAATGTTCGGCGCGGAGCAGATGCTGCTGGACCGCTGCATCAACGAAGGGATCTTCTGCAAGGCGGTGGACATGATCAACGGCTTCAAAAGCTATTTTCTGCGCCACCATGAACCCATCTACGAAAACCCCAGCCCCGGCAACCGGGACGGCGGCATCACCACGCTGGAAGAAAAGTCCTGCGGCTGTGTCCAGAAGGGCGGTACTGCCCCCGTGGTGGACGTGATCGGTTACGGCGATGCCGTGACCGTCCGGGGACTGAATCTGCTGTACGGT
>JAFTRF010000028.1 GCA_017462405.1 Clostridia bacterium
ACGGCATCGGACAGGTTCATCTTAATGGCGCATTCGATCACGGTGGAATAATCGGCGCCGGCCATCACGTCCATCCATGCATCGAAGAAGATGCGGCCCGTATCGGGCGTGGACCGGAGGTTGGTCAGGGCATTGTTGAAGGTGTCACGGTATTCGTAGTCACAGCGTTCCGTAGCCCGGATGTGCCGCCCCAGCAGCTGCTCGACCACCTGAATGGGAATCATGTGGTATCTGCACAGCTTCTTGCACAGCTGGATGCAGTCACAGCCAGTGGCTTCCATGACGAGGTCCAGCCACTGCAGGGTCTGCTTGCCGCCGCGCTGCTCCAGCAGAACGGCAACGGCCGCCGTGACTTCATAGTCCAGCTCCGGACGGGCATTTAAGCGGCGAAGCAATGCAACGGCCGCCGGACGGCTGTTCATGGCGTGTACAAAGGCTTCGCAGACAAATTTATAGCGCACCGGTTCTCTGGTGATGGTCGCGACGCCGCCGGATTTCTGTGACAGCGTCGTCAGGTACATATCCAGCACCGTTGCAACCGTTGTGGCACTGCTCCGACCCAGCTTCTGGGCATGAACAGGCAATTCCTTGTCGTCAAAGATTTCCTGCAGCGCATCCGACAGGATGTGCAGGATGCCGCCGGGCTGTACGGTACTCCAGTAGCGGGTCAGCGCCGCACCGTTGGTGTCCATCTGATACAAAGGTGCCACCAGCGGGTCGGCCGCACAGCGGGTCACGTCTCCGCGGCACTGCAGGATCCCGGCCAGCTGCCACATGACCTTCAGCAGACGATATTGGTTCGCCGCATCCTCGTTGGCCAGCTGACCCCATGCGCAGAGGCACTTCTCCAGCAGATAGCGGATCAAAGCGGCGTTGTTTGGCATACCGACGCTCAACAGACACTCCAGATGGGTCAGCGTCTCGCCGTACACCCACTCCTCTGCCTTGTGATCCGAATCCAGCAGATAGCGGTACGCATCGTACAGCGCAGGCAGTTTCAGCGAAATGGTTTGCAGGGGCAGGCTGGGCAGAAGTACGGTACAGAAATCCTTGATGTCCTCGCCGTACTGCACCACGGCATCGAAATAGGGGGCCGTGGTGTCCAGCGGCAATGCCGGAGAAAACTGGCCGGTGCTGCCGTCCAGCAGCACAAAATCACTGTTCGCCAGTGCGCGGACCATACCGCATTTCGGGTCCTGCGGATGGAAGCCAACGATCATGCAATGGGGCGTACGTTTCCACCCGGTCTGCTTGCCGACCGGATTCAGATTGATGTGTCCGGCTGCATCGACCGCATAAAACAGTTCACGGTTGATATTTATACTGAGATTGGTACGGTTGGTGGTAAAGGAGATCTGCTGGGCCATATCGGTCGAAAAAGCATAGCCGATGGCCGCTACCCATAGTGCCACATGGTCCGGGGTATCCCGGATGAGCAGCACCTTGCGCTCCTCTGCCGGACGGCTGAAAGTCTCCATCATGAAGCGGACGGCCTTTTTGACCGCCTCGGTACGACCTGCCTGTACAAAGGCCCGCACCGTCGCCCGATTCACGGCACCGTTCCGGGCCACAGCCGGTACCTGCGGCAACCATGCCGGTTCCACCGTTTCGTCATCGTTCAGATAATAGTAATTTTCGTCTTTCCGATGTGCTGTCCAGCAATCCGCGCCGAAAAATTCACAGGGATAACCCTGCAGATCGCCCACCAGCATCTGCTTGATATGGGTACCGGAGCGGTGCGCGATCCCGCTGACGCGCAATTTATCGCTTTTGGGCCGGGCAACATCATACAGAAGCACATTGTTGCCATCGGGCAGGAAGAAATATTCATACGTATGCAGCAGACCGATGTCTTCATCTTCTGCCGACCCGTTGCAGATGTTCGCCCGTTGATCCAGCATTTCCAGTTCGCGGGGTGTGACATGGGCGAAAATCGCTTCGCTCATGGAGAAAACGCCGACACCGTCCAAGGTACTTACGGCACCGTGTTTTCTCAGATCCCGATGCCGCAGGGCGCGTGTATGTATCACTTGGTCTAACATCGTCTTCATCCTTTCTGTATCATGATATGCATGCACGGATTATTTTTCCGGCACGACGTGCTCCATGGACAGCGCCCACAGCAGCGGATCCAGTACCCGGTGCGGGACGACTGCACCCAGCTTGCCGTTGCCCATCGGCGGCTGACCGAAGCTGGATACTCCGAAAAAGCGCACCTTTCCTTTGCGGAAGTTGGTATCGATGGCATCGAGGAAGCTGCTCTCGCCCGCACCCTCCAGCCAGTCGCGGATTTCTGCATGGACGGCATCCGCATCCGTTTTCACAAAGCCCCGTGCGCTCATATGCGGGCTGGACTGCATGACCGTGGCAGAGCCGAAGCTTTTGGCCACGGCGTCAAGTTTGGTGAATACCACGGCAACGTTGCGGTCGATCAGCTTGGCCGAGGGCATACGGCAGCTGGCCCGGATATAATCCGCCAGCTGGTTGACCATGTCGGTGGATGCGTTGCTACCGTGTTTTGCCGTGGTAGACCAGCTGACCACATTGGCATCCACGGTGCGGCGCACATTGGGCAGCGACAGCGGATCGATCAGAATGATCAGCGTCTTTGAGCCGTTGATGTAACGGCTGATGGTGGGGTCGATGTGCGCACAATCTTCACCTGCTCCGTCGAAAATGGTCAGCGAATAGGTGGAGATCCGGGTCGCGCTCATTTTATTCCGGTCCTTGATCTTCCACTGCTGCGGCACCGGCGGCATACCCTTGTCCGTCATGGGCACCGGTATGCGTTTCGTGTAAATCATATCGTTGTACCGCTGATACGTACTGGTCGTCGTGGGGTCCATCGGCGCAATGACCCACGGCGAACCGATGTATTCACGCAGCTCGTGCAGCATCGTGGTCAGAAAATTCGTTTTACCGGCACCGGTCACACCCAGAATGCTGAAGCGCAGGTATTTTTCATAGTCCAGAATATCCGCCGGCAGTTTGGCGCCACATTGCTTGCACCGGCAGACGGATGCCACATGCTTGCGGCAGTTGGGAACCTGACATTTGGGCAGGCTGTGCGTCAGGTAGGTAATCAGGTTGCCCTTTGCCTCGGTCTCACACTCCGGACAGGTCATTTTCACATCCCAGCTGTGCAGCGGATTCAGACAGTAGGGACACAGTACATTGGAAGGAAGAATGGACATGAGAGATTCATCTCCTTTTGCATTTATTTACTTTCGCCATACCATACGGTCAACGATTCCGGTGTAGGACTGGATGATCTTGACCACCTTGGCAGACACATTTTCATCAATGTAATCGGGAACCGGCAGACCGATGTCGCCGTTGGCGTTCATGGTCACGGCCGTATCCACCGCCTGCAGCAGCGAACGGGTGTCGATGCCCGCCAGCACGAAGCAGGCCTTGTCCAGCGCTTCGGGGCGCTCGGTCGAGGTACGGATGCAGACCGCTGGGAACGGATGCCCCACGGAGGTAAAGAAGCTGCTCTCCTCCGGCAGTGTGCCCGAATCGGACACGACGGCAAACGCATTCATCTGCAGGCAATTGTAGTCGTGGAATCCCATCGGCTCCTGTCGGATGACGCGGGAATCCAGCGCAAAGCCGGAAGCCTCCAGCCGCTTGCGGCTGCGGGGATGGCAGGAATACAGGATGGGCAGGTCGTATTTCGCTGCCATTTCATTGATCGCGGTGAACAGCGAGGTGAAATTCTTCTCGGTATCAATGTTTTCTTCCCGATGGGCGGACAGCAGGATGTATTTCCCCTTTTCCAGCCCCAGACGGGCATGAATGTCGCTGGCGCAGATCTTGTCCAGATTGCGGTGCAGCACCTCTGCCATGGGCGATCCGGTAACATAGACACGCTCCTTGGGCAAACCGCATTCGTGGAGATATTTGCGCGCGTGCTCGGAGTAGGCCAGGTTTACGTCGGAAATGATGTCCACAATACGGCGGTTCGTCTCCTCCGGCAGACACTCGTCTTTGCACCGGTTGCCCGCTTCCATGTGGAAAATCGGGATGTGCAGGCGCTTAGCACCGATGACGCTGAGGCAGGAATTGGTGTCGCCCAGCACCAGCACGGCATCGGGGCGGATCTCTGCCATCAGCTGATAGCTTTTGGCGATGATGTTG
>JAFTRF010000316.1 GCA_017462405.1 Clostridia bacterium
ATGATATTTTATCATTTTGAGATACATCGGATTGATACCAAGAACCGGGGAGCGTACATATGGCAACGAGAAGAAGAAAAAAGAGATTAAGCACCAAGACCAAGATCGCCCGCGCGGTATGCGTGCTGGTGGTATTGCTGCTGGCATTTTCGCTGTGCTTCACGGCGGTCAGCCTGATCCGGACGCTGAGTGAGTACATGGGCGGCTCGTCGTCCTCGTCTCCGTCCTCCGACCTGACGTCGGCACCGTCGTCCGATGCGCCGTCGTCGGATCCGTCTTCGGACCAGCCGTCCTCGGATGCGCCCTCCTCCTCGGAGGAGCCGTCGTCCGATGCACCGTCGTCTGAGGTGTTCGTGCCGGTGGATCCCTCCAAAAATACGGGCATTTACGAAGGCGTCACATGGCGTTCGCCCTATGCCGTCCCGGCCAATGTGTTCAAATACGGCCGCGATCTGATGCTGGTCAACCGGGAGTACGAGCTGCCGCTGGACTTCGAGTGGGATCTGGTGCGCTGGAGCAACGGACAGGACGTGGATGCCATGTCGCTGAATTCGGCCGAGTTTGATCAGGTCATGGCCGTGGATCGTGCCGCTTATCAGCCGCTGAAGGATATGTTTGCCGCGGCCAAGGCTGCCGGAGTGCCGCTGCAGCTGGTTTCGCCCTACCGCAGCATTGACAAGCAGGACCGCCTGTTTGACAATCTGGTCGTGCAGTACAAGAATCAGGGGATGTCGGAAACCGAGGCGGTGGCCAAGGCCAACACCGCCCGCACCTTTACCGGCACCAGCGAACACAACATCGGTTACGGCTTTGATATTCTGGAGGCCGGAAACTGGTACCTCACGGAATCCTTTGAAAAGACGAAGCAGTTTGCATGGTTGCAGGAGCATGCCGCAGAATACGGCTTTATCCTGCGCTATGCCAAGGACAAGGTAGAGCAGACCGGCATCATGTACGAGCCGTGGCACTACCGCTACGTCGGTGTTGCTGCCGCCAAGGAAATCACCGGGCTGGGGATGTGTCTGGAGGAGTACATCGAATATCTGGACAACGACCGCAAGATCCCTGCCGCAGAGTAACAGTACGGCCTTCCGCCGCATTGCCGCAAATATTTTTCCACAACAAAACCGCCGCCCGTCCACGCAGGACAGGCGGCGGTTTTTGCGTTGCGGAGGAACTTCGGATTCCGGCATGGAGGCGTGTTATTTCGTTCATTACAATGCAAATTCATCTGCGGGGAGTGCATCTGCAAGGAAACGGTACCGGTAATCCAGCAGGAATGCCGCACATTCTGCAGCGTGAACAGCAAGCGCCGGGCGCAGGTATTCCGTTTCAAAATTTTCTGCGGTAATCTGCCGGTGATCGGCATAGAACTGCAGTGCGTGTACCAGATCTGCCCGGAAGATCTCCGGCAGAAGTGCGGTACGGTGTTTTTGCGCATACTGCTGATAGTGCCACCGGATTTCGGAGTCGGTGTACAGCTCCGGTGCCCGGAAAAAGCCCCGCATCGCCATCGTGCGGTTTTCGGTACCGTGAAAATCCGAAAACGGTACGTGGGGCATGATGGCGCAGAAGACATTCTGCAAAGCGTTGGTGCCCATATCGCCCCGGCCGTCCCACCGCAGAGTCAGCCGATCGCAGCCGGCAAAGGCCAGCCGGCTGATGCGTTGCAATCCGGTGGGGAGGGTCATTCTGGTCAGGTTTTTGCACAGGGCAAAGGCCTGATCCCCGATGGCGGTGAGCCGGTCGGGCAAAACGACCTGCGTCACCGTCAGACAGTTCCGGAACGCCTGATCGCCGATGGTATGCACCGCATCGGGGATCACGATTTCGCTGTCGCTGCCGTAATAGCCATACAGCACACCGCGTACGATGACAAACCCTCGTTCGTCGGCCAGCCCCGGACAGCCGATGAAGGCCCGTTCGCCGATGCGGAGCGGTTTGTCGGGGAGAATCAGCCGGGTCAGCGCGCTGCAATGCCGGAATGCGGCAGGCCCGATGAAAATCAGGGTGTCCGGAAATCGGACCGAAACCATCCGCGGGCAGAAGTCAAATGCCGAGGGACCGATGATGGTCAGCCCCTCCGGCAGGACGACCGATGTGATGCGCAGACCGGTCCCGAATGCCCAGCTGTCAATGCGTGTGACACCGTCGGGGACCACGACTTCGCCGCCCGGCCCGCTGTATTGGAACAATACGCTCTGCACGATGGTATACCCCTGTGCATCGGCCAGCCGCGGACAATCATGGAAGGCGGCTTCGCCCAGCACGACCGGATGGTCGGGCAAGGTGACGGCGGCCAGTTTCCGGCATCCGGCGAATGCCGTCTCTCCGACAGAGGTCACACTATCCGGGAGGGTCACGGCGGTCAGCTCCTCGCAATGGCCGAATGCCGACCGCTCGATGCGCCGGACACCATCGGGAACGACGACATCCCCGCCGGGACCGGTGTATTTTTTCAATATGCCGTTTTCAATGGTGAAATCACCGGATGCTTGCATGGAAGCACCTCCCATTCTGCGTATGTACGGATATTATAGCATAAACCACGACACCGGGCAAGGAAAAATGTTACGAGGTGACAAAGGGGACTGCTGTTTTCACCAGAAGAACGCTGCGGAGCATCGCGGCAAAGCGGGGGCGTCTGTCGGCTTCGCCCAACTTTCGGATGATGTATACAAAATTCCGGAAATCCCGTTGCTATGAAGCATCAGCCATGTTATAATTATAACAAAGAGGAGACATAAGCAACAGCCCCGCATCACGGGGAACGTATCGGGAGGAGAGGATGCACGTGGAACGTCCGCGCTATGGAAAATTCCGGGTGCGTGATTACGGGTTTCTGTTGGCTGGCGCCGCGTTCGTGCTGGCCCTTGGGATCGGAGGACTTGCAAGCGGTGTTTTTGCCGATGAAGACACATGGCTGGCGGTGTGGCCGATCGTGTTTGGGGTCGGGCTGATCTGGTCGGTAGTTGCAGTCAATATGGAACGCTTCACGCTTTCCGACAATATCATCACGGTGCGGCGCGGCCGACACACACGGGACATCCGGATTCCCGACGATGCCCTGCTGGTGATCTCGCATGCAGATGCATGGCTTCCGCTTGGCAGAAGAATCGGGTCTGCCAAAGACTCGGTGATTCTGAAGGGACGAATTGGCGTGACCATTCTGCAGCATATGCCGCTGGAAACGGCGCTGGAACGCTTGTATATCCCCAAATCGGAATGGTATTTACGGTATTTGCGACATCCGGCTATCGTGTACCGTACCGGTGCGGCACCGTTCTATTGTATGAGCAGCGTGGAGCAGCTGTTTGACGAGGGTGCATACCGCCAATATCTGTACAGCTTTGAGTGCGATGATGCATTGCTGCAGGAACTGATGACCGGCCGGCATTGTCAGGTCATCGTTCCGGAAAATCTTCTGCCGCACGTACCGGCAGAACAGGATGTGGCACGGGTGCATATTGACCGGCGGCCCTGAACTCCGTCGGTGCAAAGAAAAGGATGTATGTCCATGAAAACCTTTGACATTCAGATCCGTGACGATTGCGCATATTCCGCCCTCAGCCGGTCGTTCACTGCACCGGTCTGCGTCCGCTGCGGCGGCATCTGCTTCCCGGAGGAAGCGTGGACCGATTTCCCCGTGGCGATGCTGTGTATGTGGACGGAGCAGCTCCGGACAATTCTGGGGCATTACCGCGACCCCGCACGCAAGGTGAAGCTGTTTTTTCCGGATGGGGACTATCATCTGGAATGCAGTGCATCCGGCGCCGACCTGCACGAATACGATGCATTACAGGCGCACAAGCAATGGCTCCGTGCATGGCTGGACCAAAGTGCTGACATCGGTCAATGATACTGAGTTTTGACGAATGGAGAGAGAATACCCGTGAAAAATGTACTTGTTACAGGCGCATACGGTGGCATGGGGCGCGCGGTGGTGCAGGCCCTGTGCGCACAGGGCGTACGCGTTTTTGCGCTGGACCGGACGGTCGGTGCCCCCGAAGAAAACATCATCCCCATTGCGGCCGACATCACGTCCGAGGCCGATGTCGCCGCCGCGCTCGATACGGTGCGCGCCCATACGGACACGCTGGATGCCGTGGTGCATTTTGCCGGGATTTATATGCTGGACTCGCTGGTGGAAATGGAACCGGCACAATTCCGCCGCATTTTTGACGTCAATGTATACGGTGCATACCTCGTCAACCGGACGTTTCTGCCGCTGATGAAGCGGGGGAGCCGCATCCTGATGACGACCAGCGAACTGGCCACGCTGGATCCGCTGCCGTTTACCGGCGTTTATGCCGTGACCAAGGGGGCGCTGGACCGGTACGCGTATTCGCTCCGGATGGAACTGCAGCTGCTGGGCATTTCCGTGTCGGTGCTGCGCGCCGGGGCGGTCAGCACCGGGATGCTCGGTGTATCGACGGATGCACTCGATCGCTTTTGCGCCCGGACCAAGCTGTACAACTGCAATGCCGTGCGCTTTAAAAATATCGTCAACCGCGTCGAGGCACGCTCCATTGCGCCGGAACAGCTGGCGGCGAAAGCACTGCGGATTCTCGGCAAGCGCGATCCCGCGTTTGCGTACAGCATCAACCGCAATCCGCTGCTGCTCCTGCTGAATGCACTGCCCAAGCGGATGCAGCTGTGGATCATCCGGCTGATTTTGCGGTGAGGGGGAGAGGTCCGCACAAAAAATCATCCCGCCCCGCTGTTCATCCGCAATAGCTTATGCTATAATAAGGACAACAAAATCACCGGGAGGCTGATTCATATGGATACCCGCAGCAACAGCGGCATTTTTCCGGCATTACTGACTCCGTTTGACGGTGCCGGTCGCATCAACGAAGCAGAGTTGGGTCGTCTGGTCCGTCACCACATCCGGCAGGGTGTGGAGGGCTTTTACGTCACCGGCAGCACCGCCGAAGCATTCTTTCTGACTACCGAGGAGCGCAAACAGATCATGCGCACCGTGCGGCACCACGCGCCGTCGCAGCGGCTTATTGCCCACATCGGCGCCATGGACGAGCGCGCCGCGGTCGAGCTGGGCCTGTATGCCCGCGAACTGGGCTACGACGCGGTGTCCTCGGTCGCGCCGTTTTACTACAAATTCACCTTTGACGAGATCCGTGACTATTACTTCCGGCTGGCCGATAAAACCGGGATGCCCATGCTGGTGTATCATTTCCCCGGAAATTCCGGCGTGAATATGTCTGTTGATGAAATGAGCGTCTTTCTGGAAGATGACCGCTTCATCGGCATGAAGTTCACCTCCAACGACTTTTTTGCATTGGAACAGTGCAAGGCACAGTTCCCCGGCAAGGTCATCTACAACGGTTTTGACGAAATGTTTCTGGCGGGCCTGTCCATGGGTGCAGACGGTGGCGTAGGCAGCACCTACAACTTCATGGCGGACAAATTCGTGGCCATCCGTCAGCTGTTCCTGCAGGGGAACATCCCCGAAGCACAGAAGCTGCAGAAAGAAGCCAACCGCATCATCCGGCTGCTGTTCAAGGTGGGCCTGATGAAAGCGCAGAAGGAAATCATGAACCTGATCGGCTTTGACTTCGGTACCTGTCGCACCCCATTCAGTGCACCGACGGCAGCGGACAAGGAATTTATCCGGCGGGAAATCGTGCCGTATCTGCAGAAAGCAGAATAATAAAAAGGAGCTGCAAGATCGCAGCTCCTTTTTTTGATCAGACAGGTGTCTCATATGCGGGCGACAGCTTGCCGTCCGATTCTTCTTTACAGCCAATATCAAAACTCCGCATCTCCGAGCAATTCGCCCAGCGTGATTTCGCCCCAGCTGTAATTGGTCAGATAGCTGCCCTTGAACAACTGCGCGTACTCCGCTTTTCCGGACAGATATTGATACAGATCGCATTGCACTTTTTCCATCACGAGACGGCGCTTGCCGTCAACGGACTCCACCACATCCGCAATGCCGTAGTCCTCCAGCGTGTTTTTCAGCCGGAGCGCGACCTTGCGGTAGCGGGCGAGGGTCAGCGGGCTGGCCGGTTCATCTTCCCACAAAAAGCCGATGGCATCCTCCGAGGACACATACCCGCCCTTGCGGTCAACCAGCAGCGCCAGCAGTTCCTTGGATTTTTTGTTGCGGAACGGGATCGGCTTGCCGTCGACAAATACATCGAAATAGCCGAACGTCCGGATGGATACCGCACGATGCTCCACCGGCCGGACCTTTTCGTCCGGCGTATCGTCCTTGACGGAATACAGCATAACGTACCGCGGTGCATTGCTGTCGGGGTCTTTCTGAGAGCAGATGGCCTTGATTTTTCGCTCCGATTCCGTCTGGTAATCGAAATAGGTGAATTCCGCTTCACCATTTTTGAGCAATTCCGTGAATTCATCGTAGGCCGCCTCGCTGTATGCAACGAAATTGTCAAACGGGGCGGGCTTCGCCATCAATTTCTGCCATTCCTCGTCTGTGTAACCGAAAAAGGCGGATACATTTTCACTGGCATACAGTGGCTTGACCAGTCCCTCCGGCGAGATCTCAAATGCAGCCAGCCCGTCAAAGCGTGTGGCGATGTGCTTCATGCTTTCTTTCAGCAGATTGTTTTCCTTTTTCAGCTGCTCGGCGGTCAGCAGATCGGTCACATTCCGGCAGCAGTAGAAGCTGGTAGTATCGTCTACCTTGATGAAAATGCCGTTGTATGGCTTGACGCCGCCGTCCGATGCACGGGCTTTGTACGAAATCTGCGGCGGAGGAGCATTCTCCTGCGGATGCATTTTTTTCTGGCTGAACGCGCGGAAAAATGCGCCGACCCGGTCGCGGTCGGACTCCACCACCGACCCGATGATCCATTTGTCAATGGCGTCATCGAGTTGGATGGCAATGTTCTCGAACCGCTTGAAGGAGGACGCATCCTCGCAATGCAGGCACTTCACGGTGCCCGATGCCGTATTGAATGCAAAAATCTTGTCATACACCTCGGACAAAGCCTGCAGGTAGCGCGTTTCTGCGGTTTTCTGCCGGGCTTTGTGACGCTCGGTGATGTCCATGCAAACGCTTTGGAAATCGGGGACTCCCTGCGCATTGATGCAGCGTGTTACCCATCCGAACAGGATGGCACGGGTGCCGTCGCACCGGAATACCGTCATTTCACCGGCGATGGGGGCATCTGCTGTATACACACGTTCCAGGTACAGCGAAAACCGGCGGCGTTCTTCCATCGGGATGAGCAGGAAAATATTGCTTTTGTACATTTCGAGGTCATCTGGCCCGGAAAAGCGCAGCAGGTCCATCATCGTCTGATTGATGTAGGTGATTTGCGGCTGTTTCTCGCAGGTATACCGCAAAAATCCGCAGGGAATGGTTTCATTCAGAAACTGCAGCGGATCCTGTTCTTTTTTGAGGTCGCTGATGTCGGTCAGTACGGAACAGGCGGTCATGGTGCCGTCGGCCTGCTGTTCGGAGACAGCGGTGTCCCGGACCCAGAGGACGGTGCCGTCTCTTTTGATCAGACGGTACTCCGCTGTCCGGGTCTGTGCCTGTGCCGACAAATCGCGGAGCAATCCAGCGTATTTTTCACGGTCGGCAGGATGCACCAGCAGCGAATAACGGTCTTGCCGGTCATCAAGCAGTTCCGCCGCTTCATAGCTGACCATGCCGCACAGATTCCGGCTGACGTAGCACAGATGCACCGGTGCATCCAGTACATACTGATGAAAGCCGCTGATGTGCTGATTCAGGATCTCCTCCATGTTGTGAAGTGTATGATTCATAATGACTCCTTTTGCAGAGGCTGGTGCTTCGTCTGGTTTCGGGTGGTACGGCAAATTCCAGCAGGGGCTGGCAGCCGCACTCACTTTTCATCCTGCGACAAACCCCCGCTTCATGAACCAGTATACCACACAATTGTATCTAAAGTTTGACATTTTCCCGGTTCAGAAAAAATTATTTCTGCGTCCGCTGCACGTTCTTCTGAATCTTGCCGCTGATGGTCTTGGGCATTTCATCCACAAATTCAATGATGCGCACCCACTTGTATTCTGCCAGCTTCTGATTGCAGAATTCCCGGATGTCCATCTCCAGTTCCCGCGACGGGGTATAACCCGCGCCCGGTACAATGATCGCCTTGATCGCCTGTCCCCGGAGCGCATCCGGAACGCCGATCACGCTGCATTCCACCACGGCGGGATGCTCCATCAGCACGTTTTCCACTTCGTACGGGCCTACGCGGAACCCGCCCGTCTTGATGATGTCGTCAAAACGGCCGTGGAACCAATACCGCCCGTTTTCGTCCATCCAGGCCGCATCGCCCGTGTGATACACGCCGCCGCGCCACACGTAGCGGTACTGCTCCTCGTTGTCGAGGTATCCGGTGAATACACCGGTTTGCTTGCCGGGCTGTTCGGGGAGGATGACCACCTCGCCGATCTCGTTCACGCCGACGGGCTTGCCCGCCTTGTTCCGGAGCGCGATGTTGTAAAAGGGGGAGGGAGTGCCCATTGAGCCCTCAACGGCCTCGCGGCCTTTGAAATTGGCCAGCAGAAGCGTGGTTTCGGTCTGCCCGTACCCTTCGCACAGCGACAAGCCGGTGCGTTCGCGGAATTTGCGGAATACTTCGGGTGCCAACATTTCGCCGGCGGTCGACGCGTGACGCAGCGTAGGCATATCGGCCATGCCCTTGCGGACCAGATAGCGGTATACCGTCGGCGGCGCGCAGAACGAGGTCACGCCGTACTTGTTGATGATGGTCGTCAGCTGCTTGGGGTCGAAATTGTCGAAATCGTAGACCATGACGGCACTGCCGATGAGCCACTGCCCGTAAATTTTGCCCCACGAAGCCTTGGCCCAGCCGGTTTCGGCCACGGTGAAATGAAGCCCGTTGTCTTCGGCCTGCTGCCAGTATTTTGCGGTCACAATGTGCGCGAGGGGATAGCTGTATTCGTGGATGACGCCCTTGGGGTAGCCCGTCGTGCCCGATGTGAAATACAGCATCATCGGATCGGTAGCTTTCGTGTCCACCCGTTTCAGCGTGTCATCGGCTGCGGCCATGGCGGTGGTCAGGTTTTCGAAACCGTCGATATCGGCCTGCACGCACCACAGCTTGGCGGACAGTTCCGCCTGTGCCAGCGCCCGGAGGATTTTCTGTGGCACTTCGTTCTGTGCGGTACAGACGATGGCCTTGGCTTTGGCTGCGTTCAGCCGGTACACCAGATCGCTCACCGTCAGCATATGCGTGGCGGGGATCATCACCGCGCCCAGCTTGTGCAGGGCGACCGCCGCAAACCAGTACTCGTAATGCCGCTTGAGGATCAGCATGACCCGGTCGCCCCGCCCGATGCCTGCGGCGCGGAAGACGTTTGCCATCCGGTTGCTGTATTTTTTGATGTCGGCAAAGGTGAAGGTGTGTTCCTCGCCCTCCACGTTGCACCACACCATTGCGCGCTTGCCGGGTGCTTCGTCGGCGATCTGATCCACGACATCGTAGCCGAAATTGAAATTGTCGGGATAATCCAGGGTCAGCTTCGTCAGATTCCCTTGTGCATCCGTGATTTCGTGGCAATATTTCCGGTAGATACTCATAATGACTCCTTTGTGACCGCAGAGACACCGATGCGGCGGAATCGTTCGTAGCGGTGTTCCGTCCGTTCCGGATCGTGGTTCAGTTCGTTGATTTCTTCGGACAACAATGTGCGGATGGCGGCATAAAATTCCGGACGTCCGAGGTCTTTTTCGGGCAGGATGCGCTCAATGATGCCGAATCGCTGCGCATCTTCCGCCGTCAGCCGCAGGCTTTCTGCCGCTTTTTCCGCTTTCGCGGCATCTTTCCAGAGGATGCTTGCACAGCCTTCGGGGGAGATGACGGAATAGACGGCGTTCTGCAGCATCCACACCCGGTCGGCCACGGCCAGCGCCAGTGCGCCGCCGCTGCCGCCCTCACCGATCAGAACGGAAATGACAGGGACACGCAATGCAGACATTTCCATCAGGTTTTCGGCAATCGCCTGTCCCTGACCACGCTCCTCCGCGCCGATGCCGCAGTACGCACCCGATGTGTCAATGAAGCAGATGACCGGGCGGCCGAATTTTTCCGCCTGCTTCATCAGGCGGAGTGCTTTGCGGTAGCCTTCCGGGTTCGGCGCACCGAAATTGCGGAAAGTGCGCTCCTTGGCCGTATGCCCCTTTTCGATGGCGATGACGGTCACGGGCAGTTCACCCAGACGGGCGATGCCGCCGACGATGGCCGGGTCATCGCCATAGCGGCGATCGCCGTGCAGCTCCATGAAGCCGTCAAAAATATGCCGGATGTAATCGAGTCCCGTCGGCCGGTCCTTGTCGCGGGCCAGTCGTACGCGCTTGTATGCCGGATCACTCATCGGACTGACCTCCTTCGTGCATCTTCAGAATTTCGCTCAGACAGTTCCGTTGTCCGCTGCGGGGGACGATGCTGTCGATAAAGCCGTGCGCCAGCACGAATTCCGACTTCTGGAATCCGTCGGGCAGTGCGCTTTTGGTGGTTTGCTCGATCACGCGTGCGCCCGCGAAGCCGACGGTCGCGCCGGGTTCGGCCAGAATGATGTCGGCCTCCATGGCGAAGCTGGCGGTCACACCGCCCGTGGTGGGGTCGGTCAGCACCGCGACGTACAGCAGACCGGCGTCGCTGTGGCGTTTCACCGCCGCGCTGGTCTTGGCCATCTGCATCAGGGACAGCAACCCCTCCTGCATCCGGGCACCGCCCGACACCGTAAAGCCGATGACCGGCAGACGATATTCTGCGGCATATTCAAACAGCGATGTGATCTTTTCACCGACCGCACTGCCCATACTGCCCATCATGAAGGACGCTTCCATTGCAAAAATGGCGCATTTCCGGCCGTCGATGGCCGCCGTACCGCATACCACGGCCTCGTTTTCGCTGCTCGCCGTACGGATGGTTTCCACTTTTTCCGTATAGCCGGGGAAATCCAGCGGATTGTCCGCTTTCACCGATGCGTACATTTCGCGGAAGCTGCTCCGGTCGGTGATCATCAGAATGCGCTGACGAGCTTTCATGCGGAAGTGATGCCCGCAGGGACAGACCATATGATTGGCCAGCAGCCGGCTGAGCGGGATGTCCTTATGGCAATTCGGGCAGTTCTGCTCCGGTTCGCCGGTGTCCCGCAGCACCGGCGCAGAGGTGCGGCCGCCTTCTTCTAATTGGTTTTTCGGTTTCAGAAAATTCATCAGCGCCATTTCATCACCTGTTTCCCATAAAAGTCAGATCATAGCTGCCGGAGGTGAAGCGTTCGTCCTCCACGATCCGCAGCTGTTCTTCAATGTTGGTCGGAATGCCCTCAATGACCAGTTCGCACAGGGCCGCCCGCATTTTGCGGAGCGTTTCCTCTCTGGTTTTGGCAAATACGATCAGCTTGCCCAGCAGCGAATCGTAATACGGCGATACCACCGTCCCCTCGATCAGACAGGTGTCGAACCGGACGGACGGACCGCCGGGGACGTGCAGCATTTTCAGCGTGCCGCAGCTGGATGCATTGATGCGGCATTCAATGGCGGAACCCTGCATCCGGATGTCCTCCTGCGTGAAGTTCAGCGGGATACCGGCGGCAATGCGGATCTGCCACTTGACCAGATCGATGCCCGTCAGCATTTCCGTGACGCAGTGCTCCACCTGCAGCCGGACGTTCATTTCCATAAACCAGAAGTTTCCGTCCCGGTCCAGCAGAAATTCCAGCGTACCGGCGCCGACGTAGCCGATTTTCTTCACGGCCTCGGTCGCCAGTGCGATGATCTGCTTCCGCTGTGCCGGATTGACAGCGGGGGAGGGTGTTTCTTCCAGCAGCTTCTGATTCCGCCGCTGCAAAGAGCAGTCCCGGTCCCCAAGGCACACGGCATTGCCATATTCGTCGGAGAGGATCTGCAATTCTACGTGCCGCGCAGGGAAAATGTATTTTTCCAGATACACACTGCCGTCCCCGAATGCGCTGATGGCTTCGGTGGTGGCCTGCAGGTACGCGTCGTCCAGCTCGTCTGCGGAGCGGATCAGCCGGATACCGCGGCCACCGCCGCCCGCACACGCTTTCAGCATCACGGGGTAGCCGATCTGCGCTGCCGCGCTCCGGGCCTCCTCCACCGAGGTGACGGCTTTGGTACCGGGAATGACGGACAGCCCCGTTTCGCGGATCAGTTCCTTCAGGATGGCCTTGTCACTGAGCCGCTCCATGCTTTCGGGGTCGGGACCGATGAAGACCAGTCCGTTTTTTCGGCACAGCCGGGCGAAATGGGCGTTTTCGGACAGGAATCCGTAACCGGGGTGAATGGCCTGCGCACCGGCCAGAATGGCGGTGCTGATGATCTGATTTTCATTCAGATAGCTGTCCGAGGCCTCCGGTCCGCCGATGCAGTAGCTTTGGTCGGCCAATGCCACGTGCAGGGCATTTTTGTCCGCTTCGGAGTATACCGCCACCGTGGCCACGCCCATTTCCTTACAGGCCCGGATGATGCGGACCGCAATCTCGCCGCGGTTGGCAATCAGTATTTTTGAAAACATCGTTTATGCTCCTGTGATCGCAAAAGAAAATTCAGCGGATACGCAGAGCCGGCCGTCCACGGAAACCGTGCCCTCGGCAAAATAAAAAGGATGCTTTGCGCGTTTGATGCGGCATTGTGTTTCGATGGTGTCGCCCGGCCGGACGGGGGAGCGGAATTTCACATTGTTCAGCCCCGTGTATACCGGCAGCTTGCCGCCGGTCATCGCATCCTGCATCAGAACGCACGCCGACTGCGCCAGAATTTCGCAAAGGATGACACCGGGGACGATGGGGGTGCCCGGAAAATGCCCCCGCAGGAAAAATTCGTCGCCGCGTACGGTGTAGTGACCGACGGCGGTGCCGTCCCGGAGCGTCGCATCATCCAGCAGCAGCATATCGTCCCGGTGCGGCAGGATGTTCATCAATTCATGTTTGTTCATGGCTTACCTCGTCATCCGGAACAGTACGGTGCCGTATTCCACGACCTGTCCGTTGGTCACGCAGACTTCCGAGATCACGCCGTCTTCCTCGGCGGTGATCTCATTCATCAGCTTCATGGCTTCTACGATGCACAGCACCTGTCCCTTGTGTACACGGTCGCCGGCGCGCACATACGGGTCGGCATTTTCCGCCGGTGCCGCGTAGAACACGCCGACCAGCGGGGATTTCACGCACAGCCCGTCCGCAGCCGCTGCGGGGACATTTTCCGGTGTGGCCGGAGCGGGACCGGGTACGGCATACACCGTTTCCCGTGCCGGAGCGGGAATGGTGCGCTCCAGACGCACCTTGGCCTGATCCAGCGTGATTTCCAGCCCGGTCAGATCAAGCTCCCGCATCAGTTCGGCATATTTTCGAATCTCTGTCTCGTTCATTGCGTTATACCTTTCTG
>JAFTRF010000029.1 GCA_017462405.1 Clostridia bacterium
GGTACCATTTCTTCCAGTACCACAAATTCTACCTGTCCGTTCAACTCTTTATGTTTTACCAGCATCTCCGATTCACTCCGTTCTTTTCTTCTACTTCTATTATAACACAAAAAAGGCCGCTGTGCGCGACCTTTTTCGACAGCCTCTGCCCGAAGATGTTTTTCTCCGGGCTTTTTTTATGTCTTATCGGCCAGTCTGCACAGAATATCTCGATGCATACGCCGTGCATGGCGTTCACTATAATGGTGACGTTCCGCAATAGATTCCCATTTTAGTCCCAGAATATGCCGGTCTCGCATCAGACACCGTTCGTCCGGTGGCAAGGATGCAATCAGCTTCTCGATCTGCAGATGAATCCGGTCCGCCTCCGCGGACTTCTCCAGATAATACATTCGCAGTTCGTCCATCCGTGCTACTCCATCACCTACCCGGTCGTAAATGCCGGAGCTGTGCGGCATCCCATTCAATCCGCTACCAGATAATTGCATACGGGATTTCAGCCGCGCCAGCTGCTCTGTCAGCTGTCTCAACTCATCACGCACAGCCTGATAGCTATTCAGAAATGCATTCAGTTCGATCTGATTCATTCTCTTATTCCTCCTTTCTCATGGCCATCAAACACATGACGACTACGCCGATGGTTGCGCCGATCATGGCACTTACGATGGCGGTGATCACATAGCCCATCCAATCACCCCCTCTCCTTGCCCTCTCCGTCCGCCCGTTGGGCGGCCACCTCTCCCGGAGGGAGAGGCAAGGGGGCTTGGCAAAGTTTTAAGCCCATTTCTTGGCTCTCCCTCCGGGAGAGCTGTCGAGCGAAGTGAGACTGAGAGGATCCAAACATCTGCACGATGAACTCGTCCACTTCTTCCGCAGAGTCCACCTGTTCGTCCCGATATACATCGTCATCGTCCAAAAACAGTTCCTCCGCTTCTTCGGGCGTATCAGCTTCCACATAAGCAAATCCGCTGAAACATACTTTGTATTTCATGTTCTCTCCCTCCCATCCATGATCCGTGCCAACGGGCACAGATTGAAATCCACTTGCTTCAAATATTCGCCCAGCCGTACCCGGATGGCTGCGTTTTCTTCCATGGCCCGCTGCAGGATGACGTCCTTGCGGTACCGTTTCAGCATTTTCGCCTTTTCTTCGGCGGCACGTTCCTTGGTGATGTGCCCCATGTGATACATCCGGTACAGGTAGTACAGCCCGTAATACAGCGACCGGTCAATGCACCGGGCATTCTCCGGGCAGGCATCGCCACGGGCAGCGGCAGCGACCAGTTCAATTTCCGAGATACCATTCAAGGATGCTCACCGCCTCTTGCCAGCCGCGGCATAATGCCCAGCAGTTTTTTTCATTGCCCAGACGCTCCGCCCACCATTTCTGGTTTTCCGTTGCCTGTCCAGAGCGGGTTTTCATTTCGATGTACAGGCTGTGAAATCCCCGGCGCGCCACCGGCAGGTGCAGATCCGGCACACCCGGCTTCACGCCCATGCGCTTGAACCGGGCACCCTCCTGCGGTGTGCATTTTCGCTCGTTGGGGATGTGGTACAGCAGTGCCAGTTCGGGGTATTTCCCCCGGACGGACGGCTGCTGTGACCATTTGATCAGATTCTGCTGTTCCTGATCTTCCGTCAGCATTTCGGTTTCCTCCCTTCTGCCCTACGAAAGGCAAATATGCCGCTTATCCCTGCCTGTTCAACAAATGTCCCTATGTGGATTTTACCTCCTGTGAAGATACATTGTGTTACATTGGCAGAGCATCGGATGAGGTCTATGGCATATCCTTTGGCGGCGAAATGGAAGAAAATACATCTGCCGTGGGTGTGGAAGCGTGAGAAAAGATTTCCATAGCGAAAATCGACGAAGCTTATGAGGAATTTATGGCGAAAAAAGAAAATTGAACGCATATTTGACGGTTCAGTTCTTCTTTTTGTTTTGAGCATTATCCGTATCTGAGCAAAAGCCAAACTATTGACAATAGATATGTTTTATATTATAATAAATTCAATAATTCAGAGGATCCCCCCTTTCCGCATCTGTTGCGAGAAATATTTTGTAAAAAGGAGAATCCAGCAATGAAAAAAATGTTGTCTTTGCTTCTGGTGATTGTTCTGTGCCTGAGTCTGTGCGCCTGTGGCGATGAAAACGAACCGCCTGCAAGCAGTACGCCCGGCAGCTCCTCCTCCAACGGTGAAACCATCGAAATTACCGCCGAGAACTGGCAGGAATATTTTGAACTGACGTACGATTCAAATCCTCAAAAAATCACCTGCGATAAATACGGCGAAATCTCGATTCGGAGCGCCCAGCGACTGCTCACGCCGAAAAAGAAGTACGTCTCCTGGACGACCGACATGAATATTTCGATTGAATTTCTTTGCACGCAGGGATATATCTGTCTGAACAACTACAATCCCACGACGGGCATCACCTCCTCGACGAGCCCTATCCGCCATATGCCGGATTACTACGGAAAACTCCGGCTGACAAAAGATCACATCCGGCAAGGTGCATATGTATTCGGTGCGCTCACCCCGGAATCGCTGGTAGTCGGCGAAAACAGCGTGACGATTGAAAGCACACGCTATGAGAAGATGGAAATTACAGCCATACAGGGTACCATCACTTTCCGCTACTTCCCCGTTCCGAATTTTTGAGTAAAAACAGAGCCTGCGGTTCACGTTTCCGCAGGCTCTGTTTTTCATTGCATTTGTTCTGTTGTTACGACTTGGTGCTTCCGGCGACCTTTGTCGCATCGGCAAATACCGTCGCCGCCGTATCTTTTTTCTTCGATACCGCGACCCGTTTCATCAATTCACTGTAATACAGCTCGTCATCAAACGGAATCTCTACCGGAGCATCCAGAAACGCCGACAAATGCATCGCATTGGACAGCACCATTTCGTTGATGCCCTCTTTGCCGTCAGCAATCATCGGTTCACCGCGCAGAATCGCGCCGGCCCATGCGTTCAACACCGCAATGTGCTGCAGATTCTGTCCGTCGGTTTCCGGTACAATCCGGGTGCTTTGCACACTGCCGAACGGGCTGGTATTGGTGCGGGAAAACTCCTGCTCCGACATAGCATATTCGTCCATCGTCAGCACATCGTTCTCCACTACAAACCGCGCACGGTCCATCTGAATCTCGAAGCGGTTGGTGCCCTTTGCATCGCCGGTGCTGGTAATGAACACGCCCGTTGCACCGTTCTCGTACTCTACATAGGCGGTCACATCGTCTTCGACTTCAATATCGTGCCATTTGCCGTAGTGCAGATGGGCCTGCACCTTTTTCGGCATTCCGCAGATCCATTGCCACAAATCCAGCTGATGCGGGCACTGATTCAGCAGCACACCGCCGCCTTCCCCTGCCCACGTCGCACGCCATCCGCCGGAATTGTAATATGCCTGCGGACGGTACCATGTGGTAATCAGCCAATTGGTGCGGCGGATCTGCCCGTATTTGCCGGACTGCACCAGTTCGCGCAGCTTGCGGTACACACAGTTGGTGCGCTGGTTGAACATCATACCGAACACGACCTCCGGATGCTTCCGGGCAGTGTCGTTCATCTCCAGCACCTGCTTGCTGTATATGCCGGCAGGCTTTTCCAGCATGACATGAACCGAACGCGTCATACACGCCATCGCCAGACCGGGATGGTCGTAGTGCGGCGTGCAGATCAGGCAGGCTTCCACCAGACCACTGTCCAGCATGGTTTCCGCATCGTTGAAAAAGGCCACGTCCGGACCATAGTTCTGCTTTTTTGCCCATTCCAGACGCACCGGGTCAATATCCGCGATGGCCGCTACTTCCAGCTCCGGGCATTTTCCGTCGCGGATGCGCTGTGCATGGACAGAACCCATGTTGCCGATGCCGATGATACCTAATCTGATTTTCCGGTTCATGATTCAAAATCCTCTCGCTTTCAGATATTCATAGCTTCTGCGCAGACACGCAAAAGGATCCTCTCCGCCGCAATCGTCCTGCTCCACCAGCATATACTGCGTGCCAGCTTTCTCTGCTTTCCGGAAGATGCGGTCGAAGTTCAGATTGCCTTCACC
>JAFTRF010000317.1 GCA_017462405.1 Clostridia bacterium
CATCGGTGCCGTATTTGCGCAGCCGATGATATACGGTGAGTACGCCTTTGCCGTAATCCCCCACCGGGTCCAGCGCACCGGACAGCAGCAGGACCGGACAACGCTGACGGATGCTGCGGAACCATGCGTCGCGGTTGGCCATCTGACACAGACGGATCAGCCCGTAGGAACCGGCGGCGGTCAGCACAAAGCCGCACCGCGGATCCTGCGCATAAGCGGTCCGGACTTCCGGATCGGAGGACAGCCAATGATGCGGGTCGTCCTGCGGAAAACGGGCGTTGTACCCGCCGAACATCAGCTGATGCGCCGTCCCGGAGCGATGCCGGTCCCCGCGAAGCAGCCGGATGAGTCCGACTACGGCCAATCCGGGTACCGCCACGGGATTGGGACCGGAGGTGCCTATCAGAATCAGCTTGTCCGGGGTGAAGGTTTCGGCGGCACAACGGGCAATGAACGACCCCATACTGTGACCGAACAGGTAATAGGGCAGACCGTCGTATTGCCGGTGCAGGGATTCTGCGGCGGCAACGGTGGCGTGAACCATTTGTTCGGCAGAGAAAAAGCCCAGTTCATCATCGTTTTGTGCTGTCTGCCCGTGGCCGGGCAGGTCAAAGCCCACCGTGATGTATCCGGCCTGCGCCAGCTCCTGCATCATGGACCGGTAGCGGTCGATGTGCTCTGCGACACCGTGGACGATGTGAACCACGCCGCGCGGCTCCTGCGGGATGCAGATGAGGCCGTGCAACGTATGCAGACCATCCGAGGAAGGATGCAAAATCGGTCGAAAATCGGTCATAGCAATGGCACCTCCGTTTATTTGTAGGCGCGGCAGGCACCGACGGCACTTTGCCAGCCACGGAGCAGCTCGACGCGCCGTGCGTCATCCATTTTGGGGGTAAACTCGGTTCCTTGCTGAATCAGTCGGGTGATTGCGGCGCGGTCGGGGAAGAAGCTTACGGCCAGACCGGCCAGAAATGCCGCACCGGCGGCGGTGGCTTCGGCGGCGGCGGGACGGAACAGCGGCAGCGCCGAAATATCCGACTGGAACTGCATCAGCAGGTTATTGGCGGCGGCACCGCCGTCCACCCGCATACAGGCCAGCGGGGTGCCCATATCGGCCCGGATGGCCTGCAGGACGTCTTCGGTCTGGTAGGCAATGGATTCCAGCGCAGCCCGGATGATGTGATTGCGGCCGGTACCCCGTGTAATGCCGGTGATGGTGCCGCGGGCGTGCATATCCCAATGCGGTGCGCCCAACCCGGCAAAGGCCGGAACCACGTACACACCGCCGGTGTCCGGAACTTTTCCGGCAAAATATTCGCTGTCACGGGATTCGGAAATGAAGCGCAGTTCATCGCGGAGCCATTGAATGACGGCACCGCCGATGAACACACTGCCTTCCAGCGCGTATTCCGTCGGTTCATTTTTTGCCGTAGCGGCTACCGTAGTCAGCAGCCCGTGGCGGCTGGCGATGGGGGAGGTGCCGGTGTGTGCCAGCAGGAAACAGCCGGTACCGTAGGTGGTTTTGGCTTCTCCGGCAGTGAAGCAGCCCTGTCCGAACAGCGCGGCCTGCTGGTCACCGGCGATGCCGCTGACGGGAATCCGTGCACCCATCAGCTCAATTTCCGTATAAATTTCGCTGCTGCTGACGATCTCCGGCAGCATGGTGCGGGGAATGTCCAGCATTTCCAGCAGTTTGTCGTCCCAGCGATCCGTGTGGATGTTGTACAACATGGTGCGGCAGGCGTTGGTGCGGTCTGTGATGTGGACCTGCCCGTCTGTCAGCTTCCAGATCAGCCATGTGTCGACCGTGCCGAACAGCAGCTCGCCGCGTTCTGCTTTTTCACGCGCACCGTCCACATGGTCGAGGATCCATTTGATTTTGGTGCCACTGAAGTAGGCATCGGTCTTCAGCCCGGTCGCCTGTGCGATGTACGCGCCGTGACCGTCGGCCTCCAGCCGTTCACAGATGTCGGCCGTACGGCGACATTGCCACACGATGGCGTTGCAGACCGGCCGACCGGTTGCCTTGTCCCACACAATGGTCGTTTCCCGCTGGTTGGTGATGCCGATGGCGGCAATTTCCTCGGCGCGGATGCCACTTTTGGCGATGCACTGCATCATCGAGGCATACTGTGCCGCGTAGATTTCCATGGGGTCGTGCTCCACATACCCCGGCTGTGGGTAAATCTGAGTAAATTCCTGCTGTCCGACGCTGACGATCCGGCAATTCCGGTCAAACAGGATGGCGCGGGCACTGGTCGTACCCTCGTCCAATGCGAGAATATATTTTTTCATGGTACACCGCCTTTCTGTGTTCTGCTTTTATTATAGCGCGTTTTGTTATACGATACAACCAAAAAACAGAAAAAAAGACCATTCTCAATTGTCTTGCTTTTGAGAATGATCTTTTTATACTATTTTTTATATGGCACCCGTGCGGCAGGTACCAGTTTAGCGGCGGATTCCGTGTGGGACGGCTGGTCATCGAAGAAAATATGTGCACCGAATGCCTTCAGCACCTGACTTTTTGGTACGCCACCGAGGAAAAAGGCTTCGTCAATGCGCACGTTCCACGCCCGCAGGGTGCGGATGACCCGCTCATGGGCGGGGGCATTGCGTGCCGTCACCAGTGCGGTGCGGATGGGGAGGGAGTCATCATCGAATTGCTGCTGTACCAGCGACAACGTGCGGAGCAGCTTGGCGAACGGACCGTCTGGCAGGGGTTTGCGGGCGTTTTCCTCCTCATGGGCGGCAAAGGCAGCCAGCCCGTGGGCCTGATAGATCCGCTCCGATTCATCGGAGAAGATGACCGCATCGCCGTCGAATGCGATACGGATCTGATCGATCTCATCGTCGGGATGAATCGGCAATCCGTCGTGGCTGCAGATGATACCGGCGGCGACGTTGGCATTGATGGCCTCCTGCACGTCCTCTTCGTTGGCGGAAAGAAATAAATCCGTGTGGAAGGCTTCCAGATAGGGGGCGATCTTGGCACCGCTGACCAGTGCGGCGCGGCTGATGTCCAGCCCGTAATGACGGATGGAGTTGAAAATGCGCAGGCTGGTATTGGCGTTGTTTTTGGACATGATGATGATTTCCGTCAGCTGCCGGTCGCCGCTGTTGAGGCGGTGGAGGGCTTTGATCAGCGGAAAAGCCGTACCGGGCTTCAGAATATCATTTTCGTGCGCGATCTGATATTCCATATAGGCCTGCAGACCTTGTGTCTCAAAAATGCGGTGTTCTTCTTCCAGATCAAACAACGCCCGCGAGGAAATACCGACCACCAGTTTATCGTCCAGATTCATTGCCATATTCATACCTCCAATGCGCCATATGCAAAATATGGGATTGCAATGCGGGGGGAAATCGTGTATAATTTATTATAATACAGAATATGGGCACTGTCAAAGAGTTCATGCCCGGCGGGAGGAAAAATTATGTCGATGAAAGATAAAATGCACACCACGGAGTTGTATCTGCCTGGGGATGCGGAAATCATGGCGCAGCAGCTCCAATGTCTGGAAAAGCTGTACGATTACAACGCCACGCGCCCGCTGGAGCAGGCCAAGCGTGAAGCCATGCTGAAGGAAATGTTCGCGGAAATCGGCACCGGGTGCTACATTGAACCGCCGTTTCATTCCAACTGGGGCGGGCATCACGTCCATTTCGGGAACAATGTCTATGCCAACTTCAACCTGACGCTGGTGGACGATACACACATTTATGTGGGCGACTGTACCATGTTCGGACCTAATGTAACGATTGCAACCGCCGGACATCCCATTCTGCCGGAACTGCGGGCGCAGGGCTATCAGTACAATGCACCGGTGCGCATCGGCCGCAACTGCTGGCTGGGTGCCGGGGTGATCGTAGTGCCCGGTGTGACCATCGGTGACAACGTGGTGGTTGGCGCAGGCAGTGTCGTGACGAAGGACCTGCCGGACAACGTGGTAGCGGTGGGCAATCCCTGCCGGGTACTGCGTCCGGTCGGGGAAAAGGACCGGCAGTATTATTTTAAGGACCGCCGCATTACGGATGATGTGCTTTGACAGTGATATGTACGTCTCTTGCGTGATCAAATGCACGAATCAAACAACAAATAAGCAGTTGCCGGAGCAGAGATATGAAAAAAAGCAGTGTAACATTTCTTTCAACAAGGCGAGAAATTGTTGATTTCATCGAAAAAATTCGTGCAGGTGCAGAGGTTACGATCACTACAGCCAATGATGAAAACGAATTATCTGTTCTTCAGGCGGATGCACCGATCACAGATGATTGCAGGTATGTATATATCAATTTGGGTGCTGTTTTTGAAAAGGAGCATGGTTTATTTATTTGCATGGGTCAGGATGATCAGACGTGTATCAAGGAGTCGTTGATCAGTGTGGCAGGAGATGGATATGAGTTTGAATATTGGAAGAAGAAAATTTCTCAATTCAAGCGGACATTGCTGAAAGGCGCTTATGTCGTGAATCCACATTTTGACCGCAAGGCGTATTATAAAAATGTGTACTACACAACAGGAGCCAAGGCTGCCTTTGATCATGGAATCCAGATGAAGCCGATGGCAGGATGGAATTTCTATTTATTGGATGAACTACGGTGATAAATTTCACGGTGTTCCAAAAATGAATATTGCAGGGTAAAAACAATGAAAAAAGTCATTATAATTGGCTGCCCCGGAAGTGGTAAAAGTACGTTTTCCAGAGCATTGCATGACATCACCGGCCTGCCGTTGATTCATCTGGATATGTTGTACTGGAACGCAGACAAAACGACGGTAGCAAAGTCGGTCTTTCGGGCGCGGTTGTCACAAGTGCTTTCCCGGAACGAATGGATCATCGACGGCAATTACGGTTCTACAATGGAGCTGCGGATGCAGGCGTGCGACACCGTCATACTTCTGGATTATCCGACCGAGGTTTGTCTGGACGGTGTCCGGCAGCGCCGGGGAAAAGTCCGCAGCGATATGCCGTGGATCGAAACCGAGGAAGACGCGGAGTTTATGGAACTGATCCAAAATTTCCGTGCCACCAAAAGACTGCAGGTCATGGAACTTCTGGAGAAATATGCACACAAACAGATTTTCGTGTTCACCGACCGGGCAGAAGCGGATGCGTTTCTGGCGCAGAAGCGAAGATAAGAATTTGACGGAGGAATCTGTATATGGAAAAATGGCGTAAAATCTCGCTGATTGGCATTCTTTTGGGTTATAGTGCCTTGCTTATTGATTATTTTGTGATAAGTGTTCCTTATGCAATTATGATTCCTCTTTTGATGGTTTCGATTGTTCTGATTTTTGCTGGATTGATTCAAAGAAGAAAGCAAAAGAAAAACGAAACCAATTCCAATTGATCAAACGGCCCTTTGCCGCATACAATATAATGCATAAGGAAAGCCCGGCGACCGCCGGGCTTTCCTGTTTTTATGAATTTGTTCCGTTCATTTTCGCCTTGACCTTTTTCTGCAGTTTGTGATGCACAATCAGCAAATGCACGATTTTGTTGACCTCTGCACCCAGCAGCAAAATAATCATACAGATATACAGCCACAGCATCATCAGACAAATGGCGCCCAAGCTGCCGTAAACATACGATGCATCCGGAAAATGCGTGATGTACAGCGAAAACAGCATGGAGAAAATCATCCATCCCAGCGAAGCAAAAACTGCGCCGGGCATATGCGCAAAAATACTTTTTTTCACATAGGCGCTCCGCCGTGCCGTATAGGTATAAATGGCGGTAAAGATGGCACACATGATGGCCAGCAGCACCGGAATCCGCAGCTCAAATACGGAACTGGCATCCGGGGGCAGCAACATCATTTTGATGCCGACATCGACCAGCAGATCACCGAACAGCAGAAGTGCTACTGCGGCCAGAATCAGCCCGATCATCACCAGTGTACTGGCCAGCGACTTCAGTTTGTGTGATACCATATTTTTGGCCGGCGGTGCATGATATACGCGGGAGATACCGGTCAGAATGGCGGCGGTGCCTTTGGAGGAAATCCATAGCGTGATCACAGCCGAAATGGACAGCAGCGAGACATTGGGGGCATTCCGCAAATCGGTCAGCGTGGAGCTGACAAAACTCATCAGGCTGGGGGGTAGCTTGGAGCCGTCGAACAAACTCAGAATATCGGCAGGGATGACCAGACCGACGATTGCAATCAGCAGCGAGAAAAACGGCACGATGGAAATAATGACGAAAAAAGAGGCCTGTGCCGCATAAACCGTGATGAGATCATCGGTAATCAGCTGGATCAACTGGCGGATGACACCAATGGGCTTTTCGTATTTTTTTTCAAACCGTTCCCAAAAGGCTTTCAGCATGGCGGGCCTCCTTTCCGATGAAAATCAGATTTTACTGGTCTTATTATAGGAGATTGCGTCGGAAAAGTCAATACAGCAGTACAGACAAGAAAAGGTGGAGATGTCCGCACAAAAAAGTGCGCATTGCAACTGATGCAACGCGCACTTTTCATATTATAGGATGGTCATCAGCCCGCCGCATCTAGCGAGGAGTAGCTGTAGGGGGCTTCGTCGATGTAATAGAACTGACCGTCGGAGGTGAACTTCCGGTCTACAGGGGCATCGTTCAGACCGCTGTAGGTGGTCAGCACATCACCGGAAATCATGTAGTTGAAGTGACGATCCACCAGCATCATGGTTTCGCCGTAAATCAGAATCTGCGTCCACGCGGCATCGCTCTTGAGCATGATGTTGCCGTCGGTGACGGAATACTGATAATTTACACCGTCGATGGTGACGATCTGGGTGTCTTTGCCGGGGTCATAGGTGAAGGAAATGGTCTTGCCGTCCAGTCCTGCTGCAGAGATGGTATTGCCGTCCTGCGTATAGGGCAGAACCATGCGGTGAATACCGGTGTTGTTGTCATAGAACAGGAACAGGTCGGTGCTGTCCGAATTGGAAAGCATAAAATTGCCGGAGGGACCGGAGGACTCACCCAACTGACCGGTGAGCACGTCCAGAATTTCGGGGTACTTCTCAAACAGATCGGCGGCGAACTGCTGATATTTTTCCGTTTCCTCGGTTGCATCGGTTTCGGTCACGATGTATTTCGAATCGGGCATGGTCCAGTTTACCTTGAGTCGGTTGCTGAATGTCAGATCGACCTGAACCGTCAGCGGTACGCGGTCGCGCGTTGCACCAATGGTTGCTGTCAGCGTCAGTGTACCGCGGAATTTATCATCGGTGATGACACCATTCAGACTGATGGGCGTTTCGGTTTCCACACCGTCCACAGAGGTGTACAGCGTGGCGTTGTTCACCAGTGCGCCACTGTCGGGATTCAGCGAAGTGGCAAAATTCAGACGCAGTACATCGTGCGAACCGCTTTCCGTGGGCGTCAGCTGTTCAAAAGACCATGCAGTACCCGTTTCGGAGTCCTTGCGGTCACCGGTAGCGGTCAGCAACTCCGTTTCCTTGCTGCCTGCCGTCCGGGTCAGCGAAGCGATCCATTCGGCGGTAGCATCGGTGCCTTCCGTGGTCAGCGTCAGCAGCAGCTCCGTACCGGTGGATTCCGCCATCCGGACTTCGGTGCGTACCGTCTGACCCTCGACAACAAAAACACTCATCTGCATAGTGGTCACATTGGCGGTCAGAACATCCGTGCCGAGAACCGTGGTCAAAGAAGCGTTGCCAAAAGCTTTTGCGGTATTTTTCAGCAGAGCAGCCGTCTCGTCGGCATTCAGTACCATGGTCAGCCGGATGGCTTCCGTATCGGCAATGCCGGCAACGGTAATGTTTTCCTTGCTCATGGAAACATTTTTCTTGGTGGTGGCCTTCTTCAGAGCGTTTTTCAGAGCATCATAGAGATCCGTCACATCGTCCGGTGCCAACATCGGCAGCCCACCGGTCTGCATCATGACATAATCCGTCGTGCCGGGGAATCCGATGTAGGCGTTGCCGTCCTTCAGGGCTACGGAGACGTCCGCCTTGACGGAGGTATCTGCGCCCAACAGCGCCAGCGGCAGATTCATCTTCAGCAGACCCAGATGATTTTTGCCGTCGGCCTGAAAAGTGCCGGAAAAGTTATTTTCCGAAGCGTCCGTACCGCCGGAAGCGGAGAAGGTGCCTTCCACACAGCTGTGATCCCGCATGGCGGGGAACAGATTGTTCATATCGGTGAAATCGGTAAAGTATTTTACCAAATCGTCCACGGCATCTTCAAAGCGGCTTACCGGTGTCAGCCGGCTGCATCCGGTCATCGTGCCCATACAGCCCAACGCCAGCAACAGCACCAGCAGCAGGGAAATGCATTTTTTCATAGCTATCGACCTTTCGTATTAAAATCAAGGGAGATTCGACCAATTACAGTATAACATACCGACCGGACTTGTGTCAATGAATATTCCACCTTCGGGCAGGCTGTCGTTGACTTTTTTCACCGTAAATGCTATAATACGAACGGAAAAGCGATGTTTCATCGCGGAGCGAATCCAGAAGGAGAGAGGGATATGAAAAATTTTGATTATTTCGGCGTGATGATCGACTGTTCCCGCAATGCGGTGCCCAGCGTGTCCGGATTGAAGCACTTTTTTGATATTTTGTCGAAAATGGGCTACAACTGTGCGATGTTGTACACTGAAGATACCTACACGGTGGAAAACGAACCGTATTTCGGGTATAAGCGTGGACGCTATACGGATGCGGAACTGCAGGAACTGGACCGCTATGCGGCCTCGGTAGGCATCGAGCTGATTCCCTGTGTACAGACGCTGGCGCATCTGAATCAGATTTTCCGTTGGCGGGACTATCAGCCGGTGTGTGACATCGACGATATTCTGCTCATCGACGACGAGCGCACGATGACGCTCATCCGGAATATGTTCGGTTCGCTGGCGAAAAATTTCACCTCCCGGAAAATTCACATCGGCATGGACGAGGCACATCATGTGGGCTTGGGTAAATATCTGGACCGCCACGGCCTGAAAAACCGCTTTGAACTGATTTTGTCGCACCTGAACCGGGTATGTGAACTGGCGAAAGAGTACGGCTTTGAACCCATGATGTGGGAGGATATGTTCTTCCGCCTCATGAACAACGGCGGATTTTACAGCGATAAGCCGGTCGATTTTCCGGAAGAGGTGCTCCGCAAGGTACCGGACAACTGCACGATGGTGTACTGGGATTACTACACCACCGATGAAAAGGTATACGATGCCATGTTCCAATCTTCCAAGCGGCTGTCGGACAAGGTGTGGTTTGC
>JAFTRF010000318.1 GCA_017462405.1 Clostridia bacterium
CGAGATCTTGGCGCTGGATAACGGCAAACTGTCCTTTGTGGACACCGAGGTGGGTCGCGCCGTGCCCAAGCTGGCCAAGACGCTGGTCAACGGCCGCCACGCGACCGGCAAGGACGTGAACTTCATCACCGTCATCTACGGCGAGGATGTGACCGAGGAGGAGGCCGAGCAGGTTTGCGACGGCATCCGTGCCCAGGTGGGGGACGACGTGGATATGTCTGCCATCGCCGGCGGTCAGCCCGTGTACTACTATTTCCTGTCCGTGGAGTAACGGACGGCGGATATCTCCGTACGGGGATCCCATTTATGAAGCAAAAAACAGCGGGGCGGATGTCCGTTCCGCTGTTTTGCCTATCAAGAACGAGCAAGGATAGAAAGAAGAAGACCAATGAACGTGTTATGTATCGGCGACGTGGTGGGAGCCGTTGGCTGTCGCCATCTGGAACAGACTTTGCCCCGGGTGAAACGGGAACTGGCGGTGGATGTGTGCATTGTCAACGGAGAAAACTCCGCTGATGGCAATGGTATCACGCCGGTGTCCGCTGGGCATATTTTCGATGCTGGCGCGGACGTCATCACCGGCGGAAACCATACCTTCCGGCGACGGGAATTCTATGACCTGCTGGAGGAAAATGAATACCTGCTCCGTCCGGCCAACTTGCCTGCCGACACTCCCGGACGGGGATGGACGACTGTTGACCGGGGGCGCTATCAAGTGACGGTGGTCAATTTGCAGGGCACGGTGTATATGGAAGCGCTTACATCACCCTTTGAGGCGCTGGATGCGGTGCTGGAGCAAGCGGGCGTTCCCCGGTTCTGCATCGTGGATTTTCATGCGGAGGCTACCGCTGAACAGAAAGCGCTGGGCTTCTATGCCGACGGGCGTGTTTCGGCGCTGTTCGGTACCCACACCCACGTGGCTACGGCGGATGAGCAGATCCTGCCCGGCGGCACCGGTTTCATCACCGACGTGGGCATGACCGGGCCGATCATCTCCTGTCTGGGCATTCGCCCGGAATTGTCGATTGAAAAGATGAAGACCAAGCTGCCGGTGCGGTTTGCCGTAGCTGATGGTCCTTGCGCCATGGATGGCGTGCTGTTTACGCTGGATGATAAGACCGGTCTCACCACGGCGGTGAGCCGGATACGGTTTTAAGACGAAAGGAGTATCTTCTATGCGCTACGACATCACCAACATACCGATTTCCGAGGTATTTGAGGAGGGGGACGGTTGTCCCATCTGCCGCCTGCGCAACAAGCTGGAGAGCCGGGCGGTGGAGTACATCACCGGCGCGGCCATGATGGAGCCGGACATCCGCATTGAGACCAACAAAAAGGGCTTCTGCCTAACCCACTACCGACAGATGCGCCGCCAGCGCAACCGGCTGAGCGTGGCGCTGATGATGGAGACCCGGCTGGACGAGCTGGAGCGGCAGGTGTTCAGCGGTCTGCCCCTGTTGGGGAAAAGCGCCCAGAAGCAGGCCAAGGATGCCGGTCAACGCACCGATACCTGCTTCGTGTGCGACCAAATGAATGAGGCGCTGGACAAGATGCTGGCTACCGTCTGCCGCACATACGAGCAGCAGCGGGATTTC
>JAFTRF010000319.1 GCA_017462405.1 Clostridia bacterium
AAAATCCATTGTACTGGATGTCAAGGCCGGCAAGGGCGCATTCATGACGGATGCGGACAGCGCCCGTGAACTGGCGCGCCGCATGGTGGACATCGGTACCCGGTGCGGGCGGCGGATGTCCGCGCTGATTACCGGGATGGATACCCCGTTGGGACGTGCCGTCGGCAATGCGCCGGAGGTGGCGGAGGCGGTGAACATCCTGCAGGGCGGCGGCGACCCGGAACTGCGGGAGGTCTGTCTGGCGCTGTCCGGGGAGATGCTGGCATTGAGCCTGCATCTGACACCCGAAGAAGGGCGTCTCCGGGCGGAGCGCGCACTGAACAGCGGTGCCGCCATGGAAAAAATGCTGCAATGGGTCTGCGCACAGGGCGGCGACGGCAATGCGCTCCTGTGCGGTGGTCTGCCCAGGGCGGCACACACGCATCGGGTCATTGCTCCGCAGAGCGGCATCGTGCAGACGATGGATGCCCGGCTGGTGGGCGAGGCCGCAGGATTGCTGGGCACCGCCCGGTTCCGTGCCGGCGACCCGGTGGACCCGGCAGCGGGGCTGATCCTGCTGAAAAAGCCGGGCGAACCCGTGGCGGCCGGTGAAGCAATCGCCGAACTGTACACCAACCGCTGCGACAGCCTGACGGCGGCAGAAGCCCGCTTCCGCAGCGCTGTCACCATCGGGGACGAAGCCCCACCGCATCGCCCGGTGATCTTCGATGTGGTGCGGGGCGACCGATAGCCCCCTCTGTCGCTTCGCGACATCTCCTCAAAGGGGAGAACAAGTTGCCTTTGTTAAAACCATGAGCAAAGTCCGTTGTTTTCGTCCAGCCGACTCGTTCCCCCCCTTCGGGGGGGATGTCACACCGCAGGTGTGACAGAGGGGGCTTTGTCGCTTCGCCAATCTCCTCCGCAAGCGTACCACTCTGTTTCCCGCCCAGACAGCTTGGCTCTCCCTTCGGGAGAGCTGGCAAAAATCGCAGATTTTTGACTGAGAGGGCATCTCCCGGCACAGATTGCCGCCCCTACAGAAAAATCCCTCCACCATGTTCTGAAGAATGTGGCTTTTGGCAAGGAAAGTTTTGACGGAGGTGGGCTGTCCGCCTCATCCATGATTCACACACCATTTTTATTATGAAAGGAGCAATCACTATGACTATGTATCCTACTCCGCACATCAACGCCACCCCGGAGCAGATTGCGCCCACCGTATTGATGCCGGGCGACCCGCTGCGTTCGGAATTCATTGCCCGGACGTTTCTGGAGCGCGCCGAACTGTTCAACAACGTCCGCGGTGTGCAGGGCTACACCGGCTGGTACAAGGGACAGCGTGTCTCCGTGATGGCCAGCGGCATGGGTATGCCGTCGATGGGCATTTACAGCTGGGAGCTGTTCAACGTGTTCGGCGTGGAGCGCATTCTCCGCATCGGCTCCATCGGTGCCATGCAGCCCCACATCAAGGTGCGCGACCTCATTTTCGGCATGAGTGCCTGTACCACGTCCAACTTTGCGTCGCAGTATCATTTGCCCGGCACCTGTGCGCCGACGGCCGATTTCGGTCTGCTGTCCACGGCGGTGGCGCAGGCACAGCGGCTGGGTGCGCGGTATCATGTGGGCATTGTGCTGACCTCCGATGCATTTTACAATGATTGCGCCGACGACGGCCTGAAATGGGCGAAAATGGGCGTGCTGGGTGTCGAAATGGAAGCCGCCGCGCTGTATCTGACTGCGGCACGGGCAGGCAAGGCTGCACTGGCCATCTGCACCGTGTCGGATCATCTGCTGACCGGAGAAGAAACTACGGCGGCGGAGCGCCAGAATTCGTTTACCCAGATGATGGAAGTGGCGCTGGAAACCGCCATCCATCCGTAATTCATCCGCCATCACATCATGAAACCATATCACCCGGAGGAGGAATGACGATGACCGCAGAGCAATTGCTGAACTGTGCCATTCAGGCCCGTGAACGGGCCTATGCGCCGTATTCCCGGTACCGCGTCGGCGCGGCGCTGCTGGGCGCGGACGGAACGGTGTACACCGGATGCAACATCGAAAATGCCGCCTATCCCGCGACGGTCTGTGCGGAACGGACGGCACTGTTCAAGGCAGTCAGCGAGGGCTGCCGCCAATTTTCGGCGCTGGCGGTCGTGGGCGGCGCAGAGGAGCCGGACAGCTGTGCGTACCCCTGCGGAGTGTGCCGTCAGGTGCTGTCGGAATTCTGCCCGCCGGAGATGCCGGTCTACCTGCTGGACGGCGGCCACATCGTGAAACTGACGCTGGGGGAACTGCTCCCGCACAGCTTTTCGGCAGCGGCGTTCTGATTGCGGGGAGATGCCCTCTCCGTCAGCCCTTCGGCAGCGAGGTGGAGAGGGCTGACTTTCGCTGCTACCGATTCAGACAGAGCAAAACCGCCGTTCTCTCCAACCCGGACAGAACGGCGGTTCTTATGATATCTGTTATATGTATTATAGCGCATTGCGAAATGCAAGCGACCTTTGTAGGGGCGGCAACCTGCCGCCCGGAATTTATGCGTACAAACAAATATCCGGCAAAAGCACAATATCCACGGGCGGCCAATTGCCGCCCCTGCACGATGCATTACCCCTTACCCCACCAACAGACAGGTTTTCATCTGGGCGGCAAACTCCAGCGGGGGCATCGTACCGCGCTCCACCAGCCACCGCTGGACGGCGCACAGAAATCCGTCGGCCATGAAGTTCATGCGGAACGGCGTCAGCTCTGCATGGGGACACATCGCCGGGATGCGGTCGGCCAGCACCGGCAGCATCAGATCCCGGAAATGCTGGGCGAATGCGTTCTGTCCCTCGATCTGCAGCACCTTGCGGTAAAAGCTGCGGTTGTCGTGCAGATGCACACACAGTTCCTCCAGCACCGACCACGGGTCGTCGGCACGACAATTCTGCACCATCGTGATGAATTCCGTATCGAAAATCCAGTTCACCAGATCGTACTTGTCCCGGAAATGGTAGTAGAAGCTCTTGCGGTTCATGTCGCAGCGGTCGCAGATCTCGCCCACGCTGATTTTTCCGAAGGGTTCAATGTTCATTTGTTCCTTCAGCGCCTCAGCCAATGCCCGCTTTGTAATATTGGAATCCGCCACGCCTGATGCACTCCTTCCGCCGTCTGACCGTGTAATTGATTCCATTATAGCAGAAATTCCGGCGCTTTGCAAGGAATTTCCCCGGATTCCTGCGCTTTTCAAAAATAATTTTGGACACTTCCGGGATAGTGTCGGAAAAAAGGACGATTTTTGCATTTGTCGCGTGACTTTTTCCAGATGCTGTGGTAAGATATAGCCATGGAAATCGCAAGACCAAAAAACAGGAGGTTATTGTAATGCTGTTTCACAATCTGTCTAAAGAAGACACCGTGAAGACCCTGTCCACGAATGTGGAAACCGGTCTGACCGCGGAGCAGGTTTCCCGTCTGCAGGAGCAGTACGGTGAAAACAAGCTGCGCGAGAAGGCCAAGAAGACCATGCTTCAGCGTTTTCTGGACCAGTTCAAGGATGTCATGATCCTGATCCTGCTGGCCGCTGCCGCCGTATCGCTGGTCATCGCCATCGTGGAAGCCAACCCGAAGGAACTGTTCGAGCCCTTCCTGATCCTGCTCATCGTGGTGCTGAATGCCGTGATGGGTGTGCTGCAGGAAAGCAAGGCCGAAAAAGCCCTGGATGCCCTGAAGAGCATGTCCGCACCCCACGCCCGCGTGGTCCGCAACGGTCACCTGCAGGTGATCGAGGCTGCCGAGCTGGTGCCCGGTGACATCATCCATCTGGAAGCCGGCGACTTTGTGCCTGCCGACGCCCGTCTGCTGCACAGCGTCAGCCTGAAGAGCGAGGAGTCTGCCCTGACCGGTGAGTCCGTACCCTCCGAAAAGGACGCCGAGCTGATCGAGGACGAGAAGTCTCCGCTGGGCGACCGCACCAACATGGTGTTCTCCGGCTGCAGCATTACCTACGGTACCGCTGTTGCCGTCGTGACCGGCACCGGTATGGAAACCGAAATGGGTAAGATCGCCAACCTGCTGGACGACGAAGGCGACACCCAGACCCCCCTGCAGAAGAAGCTGGCCGACCTCGGCAAGTATCTGGGCATCATGGCTCTGGCCGCCTGCGCCATCATCTTTGTGGTAGGTCTGGTCAACAAGCTGGATCCCATGCACCTGTTTATGACCTCTGTTTCGCTGGCTGTGTCCGCCATTCCGGAAGGCCTGCCCGCTATCGTGACCATCGTGCTGTCCATCGGTGTGCAGCGCATGGTCAAGCGCAATGCCCTGATCCGCCGTCTGCCTGCCGTTGAAACGCTGGGCAGCGCATCCATCATCTGCTCCGACAAGACCGGTACCCTGACCCAGAACCGCATGACGCTGGTGAAGGCATGGTGCGACGGCGACACCGCTCCGGTGGCGCTGACCGGCGACGAAGACAACAAGACCAAGAAGCTGCTGATGTTCGGCGCACTGTGCTGCGACGGCGCCGTGGAATTTGAAAACGGCGAAGAGAAGCACATCGGCGACCCCACCGAAACCGCCATCGTGCTGGCCGCTCACAAGAACGGCATGCCCAAGGACAAGATCAACACCGCCTGCCCCCGCATCGGTGAACTGCCCTTTGACTCCGACCGTAAGCTGATGTCCACCATCAACGTCATCAACGGCAAGAAGGTGGTCATCGTCAAGGGTGCGTTCGATATGATGGCGACCCGCTGCATCGCCGGCGACATCGAGACTGCCCGCGAAATGACCGAAACCATGAGCGCCGACGCACTGCGTGTGCTGGCCGTGGCCTACAAGGTCATCGACGAGGTGCCCGCTGAGCTGACCTCCGAGAATCTGGAATGCGGCCTGACCTTCATGGGTCTGGTTGGTATGATCGACCCGCCCCGTCCCGAAGCCAAGGTGGCTGTTGCGACCTGCCGCAAGGCTGGCATCAAGCCCGTTATGATCACCGGCGACCACGTTGTGACCGCTTCCGCCATCGCCAAGGAGCTTGGCATTTACGTTGACGGCGACAAGGCCATCACCGGCGCACAGCTGGATGCCATGACCGACGACGAACTGGATGCAGAAGTACAGAACATCTCCGTATATGCCCGTGTATCCCCCGAAAACAAGATCCGCATCGTGAAGGCATGGCAGCGTAAGGGCCAGGTCGTGTCCATGACCGGTGACGGTGTCAACGACGCACCCGCACTGAAGGCTGCCGACATCGGCTGCGCCATGGGCATCACCGGTACCGACGTAGCCAAGGGTGCCGCTGACATGACCCTGACCGACGACAACTTCGCTACCATCGTTGAAGCTGTCCGCGAGGGCCGCGGTATCTACGCCAACATCCGCAAGGTGGTCGGCTTCCTGCTGGGCACCAACATCGGTGAAGTCATCACCGTATTCGCCGCCATGCTGCTGTGGCACCAGACCCCGCTGCTGTCCATGCAGCTGCTGTGGATCAACCTCGTGACCGACTCCCTGCCCGCCATCGCACTGGGTATGGAAGCCGTAGAAGCCGACATCATGGAAAAGGATCCCAAGCCGAAGAACGAGGGCATCTTTGCTCACGGTCTGGGCATTCAGGTGGTCCTGCAGGGCTTCATGTTCGCCGCACTGATCCTCATCGGCTTCAAGATGGGTGAGGCGATCTCCATCGAAGCCGGTCAGACCATGGCATTCACCGTACTGGCTCTGACTCAGGTTGTGCAGGCCTTCAATATGCGCTCCGGTCACTCCCTGTTCACCGTCGGTATCTTCACCAACAAGACCCTGAATCTGGCTGCCCTGTCCTCTGTGCTGCTGGTTCTGCTGGTTCTGTTCACCCCCCTCAACAGCATCTTCGGTCTGGTATACCTGCCCTGGTATATGTACCTGATCGCTCTGGTACTGATCATCGTGCCGTTTATCGTCATGGAAGTCAGCAAGATGCTGGGTCTGGTCAAGAAGGACCACTGATAAAGACCCATTCCCCCGCGTTGATATAGATCAAACCCGCCTCTCACCGAGAGGCGGGTCAGTTTGTTGAAAAACAGCTTATGAGATATACCGATAGTCAAGATGCACAAATGAGGATTTTTGCCGTTGCCGACTTCGCCCTCTCAGTCTCGCTTTGCTCGACAGCCGCTTACGGCGGCCGTCCCCCTTTGTCACTGCGTGACATTTCCCCCACACCGTGGGGGAATCGTCC